>CATYYP010000225.1 GCA_958415245.1 Schaalia odontolytica
TTCCCGGCCTGATCCCAGGTGCCTCCCAGGGCCGAGGCCTTGGCCTCGACTTCCTGCGCCACATCGAGCGTTGCGCCGTCATCGTGCACGTGCTTGACACCGCCGCCTTCGAGACCGATCGCGAGCCGGTTGAGGACCTGCGCATCATTGAGGCGGAGCTGGAGGCCTACCAGGGTGACCTGACGCAGGTCGAGGGCTACGTGCCGATCATGGAGCGCCCCCGCGTCATCGTCCTGAACAAGATCGACATCCCGGACGGTCGTGATCTCGCCGAGATCACGCGCCCGGACCTGGAGTCTTTCGGCTGGCCCGTCCTCGAGGTTTCCGCCGTGTCCCACGAGGGCCTCAAGGAGCTTTCCTTTACCTTGGCCGGCATCGTCGAGGCGGAGCGCGCGAAGCGTCCCGCCCTCGAGGCCGCTCGTCCCGTCATCCGTCCGAAGGCCGTCGGGCGCAGCGTGGAGATCACCGTGCGCAAGACCCGTAAGGACGGCGAGGAAGTCTTCCAGGTGCGCGGCGACAAGCCGGAGCGCTGGGTGCGTCAGACCGACTTCGCTAACGACGAGGCCGTGGGCTACCTGGCGGATCGCCTGAACGCCGCGGGTGTCGAGGACGAGCTGATGAAGGCCGGCGCGGTCGCCGGCGACACCGTCGTGATCGGAGACTTGGACGGAGGCGTCGTCTTCGATTGGGAGCCGACCCTGACGACCGGACCGGAGCTGCTGGGCTCGCGCGGCACCGACCTGCGCCTGGACCAGAACGCACGCCCGAGCCGTAAGGAGCGCCGCGAGGTGTATCACCAGGTCATGGATGCCAAGACCGCTGCCCGCGAGGAGCTGTGGACGGAGCGCCAGGCCGGACACTGGACCGACGCGTCGGATCAGTCATGAGCGGAGTGTCCGCGGCTTCTCGCATCGTCGTCAAGATTGGCTCGTCGTCGCTCACGCGCGAGGACGGCGGTCTGGACCTGAATCGTATCGACTCGGTGGCGCGCCTCGTGGCGCGCTGGCGCGGGGCAGACCGAGAGGTCGTCATCGTGTCGTCGGGTGCGGTCGCGGCGGGCCTTGATCCGCTCGGCTTCACCTCGAAACCGAAGGACCTGCCGAGCGTGCAGGCCGCTGCCGCGATGGGCCAGGGGCTTCTGATGGTGCGCTGGACGGCCGCCTTCCAGGCGCATCACCTCGATGCCGCCCAGGTGCTGCTGACCACGGATGACGTGATGCGCCGCGATCACTACACGAACGTGCGCGCCTCGCTGACGCGTCTCCTCGGCCTCGGAGTCGTCCCGATTCTCAACGAAAACGACGCGGTGACCACCCGCGAGCTGCGTTTCGGTGACAACGATCGTCTTGCCGCGCTGATCGCGCAGATGATCAAGGCCGATGCCCTCGTGCTGCTGACGGACGTCGACGGCCTCTATACGGCTCCTCCGGACCACCCGGGCTCGAAGCTGATCGAACGGGTCGAGAGCGCGGACGACCTCATGAGCGTGCTCGTGACCGGCGCTGGCTCTCGCGTAGGCACGGGCGGCATGGCGACGAAGGTGCAGGCCGCCATGCTGGCGACCACCAGCGGCATCGGCGTGCAGCTGGCATCCGCGGATGCTCTGGAGTCGGTGCTTGCGGGCAAGAACGTCGGTACGTGGTTCGAGCCGTCCCAGGAGCGTCCGGCCTCGCGCCGCCTGTGGATCGCCCACGTGGCTCCGTCGCGCGGCGAAATCATCGTCGACGAGGGCGCAGCCCAGGCGATCACGGTCGGCAAGAAGTCTCTGCTGGTCGCCGGCGTACGTTCCGTGCTCGGCCACTTCGAGGCCGGCGACGTCGTCGATGTGGCTTCCCCGACGGGTCTGGTCGCCCGCGGTGTGTCGGGATACGACTCCGACACGCTGGCCGAGATCGCAGGATCGGGCACGGCGGAACTGCAGGCTGCAGGTCATGAGCACCCCAGGCCGGCCATCCACCGCGACGACCTGGCGGTGTTGGGCGACGCATTTTCTGCGCTGAGCGCTGACTGACGCGGCTTGACAGGCTCTCGTGTGCCATGATGGCCCGGTGGATACTGCTGCAGATATTTCCCAGGTGACGGATGCTGCTCGCGCTGCGGCGCGAGTGCTCGCGAACGCGACGACCCAGGTAAAAAACCGTGGTCTCGAAGCGATTGCGGCTGCGCTCATTGATCGCAGTGACCAGATCCTGGCCGCTAATGCTGAAGATGTCGCCCGCGGTCGCGCGGAGCAGATGAGCGAGGGCCTGCTGGACCGCCTCGCTCTGACCCCCGATCGTATTCGTGGAATCGCCGAGGCCGTCCGCGAGATCGCGGGTCTGCCCGACCCGATCGGTCAGGTCGTGAGGGGTATGCGCACCGATATTGGCCTGCGCGTGACGCAGGAACGCGTCCCCCTGGGCGTTATTGGCATCATCTACGAGGCCCGCCCCAACGTGACGATCGACGCTGCCTCGCTTGCCTTGAAGGCCGGCAACGCGGTCGTGCTGCGCGGTGGAAGCGCCGCGCAGTCCTCGAATCGCGTCCTCATCGAGGTGTGTCGCGATGCGCTGACCTCCGTCGGCCTGCCCGCCGATGCGATCACCACGGTGGATCCGTGGGGCCGCGCGGGTGCCCGAGCAATGATGCGCGCGCGTGGAGCGATCGATGCGCTGATTCCGCGAGGGGGAGCGGGGCTCATCAATGCCGTTGTCGAAGAGTCGCGGGTTCCTGTCATCGAGACGGGCACGGGTAACTGCCACGTGTACGTGGATGCCTCCGCTGACCTGGAGGCCGCTGAGGCCATCATCATGAACGCGAAGACGCAGCGCGTGGGCGTGTGCAACGCGGCGGAGACTCTGCTCGTGCACGCCGACGTTGCCGAGCGTTTCCTCGTCGCCGCCATCACCCGTCTGACGACGGCGGGCGTGACGATCCACGCGGACGAGGCCACCCGGGCCGTCGTCGATGGCCAGCCTTCGATCGACGCTGAGATGATCGTCGACGCGACCGAGGCCGACTGGGAGACCGAGTACCTCTCGATGGACCTGGCTGTGCGCGTCGTCGCCGACGTTGACGAGGCGATTGAGCATATTCGCCGCTATTCCTCGGGCCATACGGAGGGCATCGTGGCATCCGACGTGGCTGTCGTGCGCGCATTCCGATCGGGCATCGACGCCGCGGCTATCGCGGTGAACGCCTCGACGCGCTTCACGGACGGCGGTCAGCTGGGCCTGGGCGCCGAAGTGGGCATTTCGACGCAGAAGCTGCACGCACGCGGCCCGATGGGCCTCGCGGAGCTCACGACGACCACGTGGATCTACGAGGGTGAAGGAACGATCCGCCCGTGAG
>CATYYP010000226.1 GCA_958415245.1 Schaalia odontolytica
GCCTTCCTGTTCCTCACCCGTCGGGGCCTCGGCCTGATCGGACGTCACTTCGGCGACCACGGCCTCGTCCTTCTTCGCCTCGTTCGATGCGCGCGGCATCGGCTCGGCGTCGAGCGCCCCCTCGTTCACACGCGAGGGACGCACGGGCCATGCGGTGCCGTTCTTGGGAACGTCGGTCTCCGAGTGGGAACCGCACGTGTGATCCAGAGAGACCACGGCGCCGTCGTCGGTCGCCCACTCGTTCGCACACACGCCAAACATCGTGCGCATGTCCCCGCCCATCTTCACGAGGAAGCCACACGTGGAGCACGTGTTACGCGGGCGACGCCCGGACTTCGGGCCGCGCTCCGACTCATACCAGCGCTTCGCGGCCTGGCTGTGTCCTTCCGGCGAGAGGACGCGCACCCTCCCTAAGCCGAGCTCTCGCACGACCGGCAGGTCCGGGTCCACGCTCGTGTCCTCGAAGCTCTGCACGAGACGCTCATCGTCCGCCTTGTATGGCAGGACGTCGTCGCGAGAAATATCCGAGGGACGCAGGCGGTCCTCCCACGGAACCCACTCGGGGGCCAGAAGCGCACCCTCACGAGGGGTCATATCGACTTCACACACGGTGGCGACGCGTCCGCGCGGCACGCGGGCGACGGTCACGGCCCAGCACCAGCCCACATACCCCGCGTCGGTCGACGCGAAATAGTGGGTAGCCAGGCGCTCCGACACCATCTCGAATCCGACGTGCTCGCCGACGGGACGCGGGTGCGCGACGGCCTCGGCACCGGCGCGCGCGACGTCGACGGCGGCCTCGAGGACGGCGTCCTTCTTCACTGCCCGCAGGCGGGCACTAGTCTTAGGCATCAAATTCCTCTGCGACGGCGCGCAGCACCTTCGCGATCTTGGTCGCGTTGTCCGGGTAGGAACCGCGGCGCAGCGCGGCGCTCGACGAGTCGAGGAGCTTAATCAGGTCCTCGACGACGGGCACCATCGCCTGCGGCTTGCGGCGCTTGGCTCGGGCAACGGAAGCTGTCTCCTTCAGGAAACGCACGCTCAGAGCCTGCGGTCCCTTTCGTCCGTCGGCCACCGAATACTCCACGCGAGCACCCACTCGCGGGTTAGCGTGGTCGGCCGGCAGCGCGGACGAGTGGAGGAAGACATCAGCGCCGTCATCTCCCGCAATGAAGCCAAAACCGCGATCTGCGTCGAAGAACCTCACTTTACCGGTGGGCATGGTCCCCTCCTTCTCTGAATAGTCTGAAAGCCCATATGGGCTCTCCCTATCATAGGGCCCTCTTCCTCCACGCGCGGGAGAGCGGCCGATCCCTGTAGCGAACAGCACCGCCGCCCACATTCTTCCTCCCCCTTCACGTAGACTGACCCCACGGAAACAACCACCGACGCCGCGGTGCATCACACGCTAGACGCACACGGCGCACATGGTGTATGTTGACCTGTTCGCCACATCGCAGGAGGACCCCGTGACACGAATCCGCCGTTTCAGCCTCATCGCTGTTCTCACAGCGATACTGCTTGCGCTGGGCCTTCCCGCGCTCGCAGCGTCGCCCATGTCCATCAGTGATTCGGTCACCGATCCCGACGGCTGGCTTGCCAGCGCAGACCGTTCCACGATCGAGTCCGCGACCAGCAGGGCCGCGTCCTCCGGCAAACCCGTCAAGGTCGTCCTCGTCGCCAACTTCTCGGGTACGGACGCAGCGTCCTGGTGCAAGCAGACCGCCGAGCGCTCCTCCCTGGCCAACGGCACCGTCGTCTACGTCATCGCATACTCGCAGCGCCGCGACGCAGCCTGCTCCTACAACGGGCCATCCGGCACCTCCCTTCAGAACGCCGTGCGCGCATCCGAGGCCCAGTTGACGCCCAATCCGCTGACATCTTCCGCCGTCGCCAACGGAGTCGACGCATTCGTTAATACCTACGTAAACAGCTCCTACAACTCCAGTTCCACGGGCTCGAGCTCCACGACCTCAAGCTCGTCGCGCAGCTCCAGCTCGTCCTCCGACGGCACGAGCTCGCTTTTCGGCATGTTCGTCATGTTCCTGCTGCTCGTGGGCGGCGTGATTGCCGTCGCCATCGCAGTTGCGCGCTCGTCGCGTCGCAACAGGGCCGCCGCCCAGCAGGCCGCACAGGTTGACGCCGAGAGCGCGGCACGCGCCGCTCAGGATGCGAATCGGCAGCTCCTGTCTGCGGACGAGCAGGTGCGCACGGCGACGGACGAACTCAACTACGCGCGCGCACAATTCGGCCTGAGCTCCACGGACGAATTCGCCCGAGCGATCGAAGCCGGCAAGGCAGCGGTCTCGCGGGGCTTCAGCGCCCAGGGGCAGATGAACTCCGCAGCCCTGCCCGCCGAGCAGCTCCGCCTGGCCACCGCAATCATGCAGGATCTGGGTGCCAACATGAACCCGCTCAGCGCCATCCAGGCGTCGTTCGCCACCAAGCGCGCCGAGCAGGCCTCGCTCCCCGAGCGAATCGCCGAGGCCCGCGAGCGCCTCGCGGAAGAGCTGACCGATCTGGAGCGCGCAAAGTCCGAGCTGGCCAGCATTTCGGCGCTCTACCCTGCGCAGATGCTCGCTTCCCTCCAGGACAACCCGGACCAGGCCTCGGCCCTGCTCACCTCGGCACGCACCGCCATCGACACCGCAGAAGCATCCGCATCCACCGATCGCGCGCACGCCGCGAGCGCCCTCGACACCGCCCTGCGCGCCCTGACGATGGCCAACCACCAAACCGACGCGATCTTCTCGGCGAAGTCCGACCTTGACGCGATCCGCGATCGCCTCGTCGCGGCGATCAGCTCGATCTCCTCGGACATCACCGACGTCAACGAACTGCACACGGATCCGGCGGTGTTCAACCCGCTGGTGGCTGACGCTCACGCGGCCATCGCCGAGGCCCAGGCGGCTCTGGCAAACACGGGCGATCCGCTCGCAGCCCTCGAGCACCTGCGCATGTCCGAGGCAACCCTGGACGCCGCGCTCGAGCCGCTGCGCACCAAGGAGGAGGCCTACGAGAAGGCATACACCGCTGCCGAGGCTCAGATTTCGTTGGCCGAGTCCGCCGTCGCCCAGGCCCAGCGCTACGTGCAGGGCCGACGCGGAGCCATCGACCTTGAGCTGCGTTCGACCCTGAACAACGCTGAGAGCGCCCTGAGCACCGCTCAGCGCTCACTCGAGGACGATCCCGAGGCCGCGTCGACGCACGCGATGAACGCACGCGCCCTCGCGGACAGCGTCATGGCGACCCCCATCCAGAACTTCGGCGGGTCGTGGGGGCAGCCCACCACGGGCAACGGGTCCTACACGGGCTCGTCCCTGGG
>CATYYP010000227.1 GCA_958415245.1 Schaalia odontolytica
GGGAATGGGACACGCATGTGGCCAGGTTTTCATTCACGGACCCGGGGAGAGTTCGCGGATGGGAGCAAAAACCCCGTAGTCTAAAGGGGTGACTCCTGAAGAACTTGCTACTCTCATCCGCGCGACCCTGCTGGACGCTGCTGCCGCCGGTCGCATTTCGATCGACCCCTCGCTGGTCCCTGACCCCGTGACCGTGGAGCGCCCGCGCGTGCGCGAGCACGGCGACTGGGCGACCAACGTCGCGATGCAGCTCGGTAAGAAGGCCGGCATGGCGCCGCGCGAGTTCGCGCAGATTCTCGCCGACGACCTGGCCGCTGCCGACGGTATCGACTCCGTCGAGGTTGCTGGCCCCGGCTTCATCAACATCCGCCTGGGCGCGGGTGCGGCCGGCGAGCTCGCTCGTACCATCGTCGAGGCCGGCGCCGCGTACGGCCGCAACGAGACCCTCTCGGGCCGCTCGATCAACCTCGAGTACGTGTCCGCGAACCCGACCGGCCCCGTGCACCTGGGTGGTGCCCGCTGGGCAGCCGTCGGCGACTCGCTCGCCCGCCTCATGGCGGCCTCCGGCGCAGCCGTGACCCGCGAGTACTACTTCAACGACCACGGCTCGCAGATTGACCGCTTCTCGCACTCCCTCTACGCCCGCGCCATGGGCCGCGAGGTCCCCGAGGACGGCTACGGCGGCCAGTACATCGCCGACATCGCCGACCAGGTCCGCGCCGACGCGCGCGCGGCCGGCGAGCCCGACCCGATCACGTTGCCCGAAGAAGAGGCCATCGAGGTCTTCCGCGCTCGCGGCGTCGAGCTGATGTTCGCGGAGATCAAGGAGCGTCTGCACACCTTCCGGGCAGACTTCGACGTGTTCTTCCACGAGGAGTCCCTGCACACCTCCGGCGCGGTTGCCGCGGCGATCGAGCGCCTGCGTGAGCGCGGCGAGATCTTTGACGAGGGTGGCGCGGTGTGGCTGCGCACGACCACCTACGGCGACGATAAGGACCGCGTCCTCATCAAGTCGGACGGCCAGGCCGCGTACTTCGCGGGCGACGTCGCCTACTACCTCAACAAGCGTGAGCGTGGCGCCGATGCCGCCATCTACCTGCTGGGCGCCGACCACCACGGCTACATCGGCCGCATGATGGCGATGTGCGCCGCGTTCGGTGACAAGCCGGGCGAGAACCTGCAGATCCTCATCGGCCAGCTCGTCAACCTCGTCAAAGACGGCGAGCCCGTGCGCATGTCCAAGCGCGCAGGCACGATCGTCACCCTCGACGACCTCGTCGATGCCGTGGGCGTGGACGCTGCGCGTTACGCCCTCGTGCGCGTGTCGATGGACACGCAGGTCGATATCGACCTGGACCTGCTTTCCCAGCACTCCAACGACAACCCGGTCTACTACGTGCAGTACGCGCACGTGCGCACCTGCAACGTGGCGCGCAACGCCGCCGAGCATGGCGTCACCCGCGATGCAGGATTCGACCCGGCCGCCCTCGACTCCGAGGCTGACGAGGCCCTGCTGGCCGCCCTCGCCCAGTTCCCCGCGCAGGTTGCGCAGGCGACCGAGCTGCGCGAGCCGCACCGCATCGCCCGCTACCTGGAGTCCCTGGCTGCGACCTACCACGCCTGGTACGGCCAGTGCCGCGTGACGCCTCGCGGCGACGACCCGGTCGAGCCTGGCCACATCGCCCGCCTCTGGCTCAACGACGCGGTCACCCAGGTGCTGCGCACCGGCCTCGGCCTCCTTGGTGTGAGCGCCCCCGAGAGGATGTGAGCTGGTGAGCGAGACGGCAAGCGTCGGTACCCTCACCTGCCCGACCCCCGATGAGCGCCCCGACCTGTGGCCGTGGAGCGCTTCTCGGGAGGGTGGCGTGCTGCGCGTGGGAGGTGTCGACCTGACCAGCGTCGCCGCCGACTTCGGTACGCCCACCTTCGTGCTTGACGTCGAGGCCATGCGCGGCCGCGCCCGCGTGTGGGCTTCGGCGATGGCCGAGGAGTTCTGGGACGGCTACGGCATGAACGGCGGCGACGCCTTCTATGCTGGCAAGGCCTTCCTGAGCGCCGACGTCGCGCGCCTCGTCGCGGCCGAGGGCCTGGGTATCGACACCGCCTCGCTCGGCGAGCTGAGCCTGGCCCTGCGCGCCGGCGTGGACCCCGATCGCATCGGCCTGCACGGCAACAACAAGTCGGACGCGGAGATCCGCCTCGCCCTCGAGGCCGGTATCCACCGCATCTTCATCGACTCGATGGACGAGGTCCACCAGATCGAGCGCATCGCGGCTGACCTCGGCGTCGTCGCGCCCGTTATGGTGCGCCTGAAGTCCGGTATTCACGCGGGCGGCAACGAGTACATCGCGACCGCCCATGAGGATCAGAAGTTCGGCCTGTCCCTGGCCACCGGCCAGGCGTACGAGGCCGTGGCCGCGATCAAGGATGCGGCGCACTTGGACTTCCGGGGCCTGCATAGCCACATCGGTTCCCAGATCTTCGGGACCGAGGCCTTCGCTGAGGCCGCGCGCATCGTCATCGACTTCGCTGCGCGCCTCAAGGCCGAGCTGGATCTCGACGTTCCCGCGATCGACCTGGGCGGCGGAGTGGGCATCGCCTACACGGGCCAGGATCCGATCCCGACCTCCCCGGTCGAGGTCGCCCGAGCCCTGGCGACCGTGGTGCGCGAGCGCTGTGCCCACCACGGTCTGCCGATCCCGCACGTGTCCGTCGAGCCGGGCCGCTCGATCGCCGGACCGTCGATGGTCATGCTCTACCGTGTCGGCGTCGTCAAGGATATTTCCCTGGAAGACGGGGGAGTGCGCCGCTACGTGGCGATCGATGGTGGCATGTCGGATAACATCCGACCGGTGCTCTACGACGCGGCCTACACGGCGACGCTCGCTAACCGCGATCCCGCTGATGCATCCGAACTCGCGCGCTGCCGCATCGTCGGCAAGCACTGCGAGAGCGGCGACATCATCATCCGCGATATCGACCTGCCGGCCGACATTACAGGAGGCGACCTGCTGGCCGTTCCTGCTGTGGGGGCGTACGGCTACTCGATGGCCTCGAACTACAACATGCTGACGAAGCCGGGCGTACTCGCCGTCGAGGACGGATCCGCTCGCTGGTTCATCCGTCCGCAGACGGTCGACCACCTGCTGGCCCTTGACGCCGGCCTGGAATAAACGTCAGCTTGCAACAAACCGAGTGACGAAACGGGGAGTGCCTTCGGGTGCTCCCCGTTTCATCTGCGGTGAATTGATGGAATCTTGACGAATGAGCTTAGGTAAGCCTAGGTTTTGTTGTTACTGACAAACTCTAGGAT
>CATYYP010000228.1 GCA_958415245.1 Schaalia odontolytica
TGGAAGGACCTCGCATGAGTGCAGCAACCGCGAAGGCACGTCCCGCAGCGCGCCCCGAGCTGCGCCGCGACGAGGTTCACGAGCTTCGTCTCGTCCAGGGCACCCGCCCGCGCCGTTCCCTGATGGCCGTCGTGGCCCTCCTCGTCGTCGTCGCGCTGGCGTCCGTGGTGACCTCGATGGTGCTCAACACCCGCATGGCGCAGACCTCCTTCGAGATCCGCGAGCAGCAGCTCGTGCTCAACGAACTGGAGGCGCAGTCGTGGACCATGCGCGCTGAGCTGGACCGTAAGGCCTCGCCGACGGAACTGGAGAAGGCGGCCAAGGCGAACGGCATGGTGCCCGCCGGCAAGTCGGGTTTCATCACGCTTGAGACCGGCACTGTCGAGGCTGGAACCCCCGCGAAGTAACTCGGAGGCGAGTGCCTATGGATACCGTCATCACGCGTTCGCGCTGGGTCTTGGGATTCTTCATCTTTGCCCTGAGCATCTGCGCCGTGCGGCTTGTGCAGCTGCAGATCATTGAAGGCCCATCCCTGGCTGCCCAGGGGCAGCGTGTACGCACCTCCTCGACGGACGTTGCGGCCGCGCGCGGTACGATCACCGACGCAACTGGAGTGGTGCTGGCGAACTCGATCCAGACCTACGACATTGCCGTCAACCAGGTGAATATTCGCGCCTATGTGCACCGCGACGATGACGGCAATGAGGTCGGGCGAGGCCCCGCTGAAGCCGCTCGTCAGCTCGCCCCGCTCCTCGGCATGAACGAGGAGCTGGGCGGCATGATGCTGGGCGACTCGACCTACGAGTACGTCAAGCGAAACGTCGATGCGGTGACCTACCGTGAGATCCGTAAGCTCGACATCTATGGGATCGAGTGGGAGTCCGTCTTCGAACGCGAATACCCCAACGGCAACGTGGCGGCCCCGGTCATCGGCACGGTGAACGCCGAAGGGCAGGGGTCCTCGGGCATGGAGGCGCAGTTTGATGGCTTTCTGACGGGTACCCCGGGCGCGCAGGCCTTCGAGATCGCTCCTAACGGCGCCGTCATGCCCGGCGGCAAGAAGACGACGGTTGAACCCAAGAACGGTGGCAACGTCGAGCTGACGCTGCACGCTGACCTCCAGCATCAGGTGCAGGATCTTCTGGACGCGCGCGTCGCGAAGCACCAGGCCGACTGGGGCGCGGTCGTCATCGAAGATGTCGCGACGGGGCACGTCCTCGTCATGGCGGATTCGAACTCAACGGAACCCGACAACGCCAAGCCTCAGAAGGTGCACGCTGTGCAGGACACCTTCGAGCCGGGCTCGGTGGGCAAGCTCGTGACCGTGGGAGCGGCTCTCAACCAGGGGACGATCACCCCGACGAGTGTCTTCCAGGTTCCCTACGCGCTGGATCTGCCCGATGCCGGTGGCCCGATCACGGACTTCCACGAGCACGATGGTGAGACCTTGACGGCGACGGGTGTGTTGGCGGAGTCCTCGAACACGGGAACGGTACTCATCGGCCAGACGATGAGCGATGATCAGCGCTACTCCATGATGCGCGGCTTCGGCTTTGGTCAGGAGACCGGTATCGAGCTGCCCGGTGAATCTTCCGGTCTGCTGCGCAGCGCCGACCAGTGGCAGGGCCGCGATCGCTACGTGACGATGTTCGGTCAGGCCTACGCGATTACGGCGATGCAGGAGGCTTCCGCAATCGCGACGATCGCGAACGGGGGAGTGCGCATTTCGCCGCACATCGTGAAGTCGTGGATGAACGCGGATGGAACGGTCGAGGTTCCCGATACGAGCCAGCCCGTGCAGGTCATGGATGCGCAGGCTGCCTCGCAGCTGCTGACCATGATGGAATCCGTCGTTGAGGATGACCGGGGTACCGCTGGCGCCGCGAAGGTCCCGGGCTACCGGGTCGGCGTGAAGACGGGTACCGCTGAGACCGTTATCGACGGCGCTGCGGGCCTCGTGTCGACCACCGCGGGTATTATCCCCGCGGATGCGCCGCGCCTGGCGATCGCTGTGGTTCTCTACAATCCGAGGGTGGTGTCGGTCTCATCTGATTCGTCAGCCCCGCTTTTTGGCGACATCGCGCGTACGGCGGTCGCGAACCTGGGTATCCCCGCGTCTACGGGGTCAGCTAACCTGTATCCGACGACCCCGTGAGTCTGAAGGAGTAAAGCATGCAGGCATCAGCCCAGTGGATCGCTGAGGCAGTGTCGGGTCGCCTCGTGGGGAACGACGTTCCCGTGACGGGGCCCGTGGTGACGGATTCCCGCGAGGCTCAGGCAGGGTCGCTCTACGTTGCGCGCCGCGGTGAGAGTGCCGACGGACATGCGTTCGTGTCCGGTGCAGCCACGCGCGGCGCGGTCGCCGTCATCGTCGAGCACGAGGTCGACGAGGCCGTGACCCAGATCGTCGTCGAAGATTCGACCGAGGCACTGGGGGCGCTGGCCCGCGCACACGTCGAGAAGCTGCGCAGTGGCGGCGACCTCGATGTCATCGCGATGACCGGCTCCGTGGGTAAGACGACCACGAAGGACCTGCTGCTCCAGATCATGAGCGAGGATGGGCCGACGGTCGCCCCCAAGCTGTCCTTCAATAACGAGGTCGGCCTGCCGCTGACCGTGCTGCTGGCCGATGAGGCGACGCGTCACCTCGTCCTTGAGATGGGTGCTTCAGGGCCCGGCCATATCACCTACCTGACGGACATCGTCGCCCCCGATGTGGCCATCGAGCTGTGCGTGGGCCACGCCCACGTGGGTGGCTTCGGCGGTTTCGAGGGTGTTGCGGCCGCGAAGGCCGAACTGATCAAGGGAACCCGCCCGGGCGGTCCGGTCATCCTCAACACGGATGACCCGAACGTCGAGGCCATGGCGCCGTTGGCAACCGGACGCGTGATCCGCTTCTCGGCCTCGGGCAACGAGCGTGCTGACGTCATTGCGCGCGACGTGCGCCTCGACCGTGCCAACCGAGCATCCTTCACGCTGGTGACCCCCGAAGGGGAAGCCCCCGTCGAGCTGAAGATCGTGGGCCGCCACCACGTTGCGAACGCGTTGGCCGCAGCCGCCGGTGCGCTCACCCTCGGGGTTGGTCTTGAGACCGTGGCTACTGTCCTCTCACGCGCTCGTGCGCTGAGCCCGCACCGCATGGACGTCCACGAGCTGCGCGTCGATGGGATGGACCTGACGCTCATTGATGACTCGTACAACGCGAACCTGGATTCGATGCGTGCGGGCATCGCTGCCCTCGCCTCGATTGGTCGCGACAGCCAGCGCAT
>CATYYP010000229.1 GCA_958415245.1 Schaalia odontolytica
CGTCTACGTCGCACTCGGGTGGGTGGCAGTCTGGTACCTGCCGCAGCTGTGGGCGGGCGGCGGCCCCATCGTGGTGTGGCTGATCGTCGCCGGAGGCGTCCTCTACACGCTCGGCGCGGTCGTCTACGGCACCAAGAAGCCCGACCCCTCCCCCACCTGGTTCGGCTTCCACGAGATCTTCCACGCCTTCACCGTCGCCGCATGGGCCTGCCACTGCGTCGCCGTCTACCTGGCGGTCCTGAATTCCTGACGCGCCACCCGGCCAGACCGCGCCCGTGGCCAGGCGCAATGTTGCTACACTCGACACCATGCGCGCCGGCACCCGTGTGTCGGCGCTCGATTACTGACACGTCATTGGAGGAACCATGGCTGACACACAGTGGCTCACGCAGGCCCAGTACGACCTGCTCGCAAGCGAGCTGAAGGAGCGCGTCGAGGTCAAGCGCGTCGAGATCGCGCGCCTCATCGATGCCGCCCGCCAGGAGGGCGATCTGCGCGAGAACGGCGGCTACCACGCTGCGCGCAACGAGCAGTCCATGAACGAGACCCGCATCCAGGCCCTCCAGGAAATGCTGGAGCACGCCGAGGTCGGCGAGACTCCCGCCGACGACGGCATCGTCGAGCCCGGCATGGTTGTCACGGCTCTGGTGGCCGGCCGCGAGCAGAAGTTCCTGCTCGGTTCGCGTGACGCCGGCGGCGACCTGGGCATTCAGGTCTTCTCCGCGCAGGCTCCCCTGGGCGCCGCGGTCATCGGCCACAAGGCCGGCGACAAGCTCTCCTTCGAGGCCCCCACGGGTCGCATGATCGAGGTCGAGATCCTCGACGCCAAGCCTTTCGAGGGCTGAGTTCAGAGGCGGGCAGGCCCACGCGGCCTCACCCACCTCTCAATCAACACGAAGCGGGCCCCACCACACGGTGGGGCCCGCTCGTTGCTTATACGAGTGAGGAAGCCTTACGCTTCCACGTGGGGCGTCGGAGGCTCCCCCGGCTTCTGCTTCTCAGCGGCCGGCGCATCCTCCGAAGTGGGGTCCTCCTCCGACTCGACGCGGGCCTCGACGTGAAGATCCACGGACGCCACGACCTCGTCCTCATCAGCTTCTGCGCGAGCCACGTACGGGCGCGTATCGGGCTTGCCCGCGTAGGAGGCGGCGATCTTCTCCTCGAGCATGCCGGGAGGGCCGCCCGGGCGGTCCTCGGCGGTCGCCAGCTCAGGCATCGGGTCGTAGCCGTGCAGGTACATGACAGTCGCGTTGATGAAGGCGGCGATCGGCACCGAGAAGATCGCGCCGGCGATACCAGCGATCGCGGATCCGGCGGTGATGACGAGCATGACGGCGACGGGGTGCAGGGAGACGGCGTTCGACATCATGAAGGGCTGCAGGATGTTGGATTCAACCTGCTGGACCACCAGGATGATCACCAGCATGATGATCGCCTTCGTCAGGCCGCCGTTCACGGCCGCCACGAGCACCGCGATGACGCCGGACGTCAGGGCGCCCAGAATCGGAACGAACGCGGCGAAGAAGGTGATGACGCCGATCGGGATGGCGAGGGGCACGCCCAGGAAGAACGCGCCCAGCGCGATGCCGATCGCGTCGATGGCCGCCACCTGGATCTGCGTGCGCACGTAGGAACCGAAGGTCGCCCAGCCGCGGATCGCGCTCTCGTGGACGGGAACGCGGGCGGGGGCGGGCAGCAGGCGCACACACCACAGCCAGATCGAGCGCCCCTCCTTCAGGAAGAAGAACAGACAGAACAGCATCGTCAGCGCGGAGGTGGCCAGTGTGCCCACCGAGGACGTGATGTTCAGGGCGCCGGTCGCCAGCGTTTCCTTGTTGGTATTCAGCCAGTTCACGAGCTCGGAACGCAGCTGCTCGGCCGCATTCGTCAGGACGGTCGTGTCCATCTTGAGCGGGCCGTCTTGCAGGAACTTATTGTCCGCAATCGCGTCGAGCAGCTTGCGGAAGCCGTCCGCGGCCTCCGAGGCCAGATGCGGGACCTGCTGGATGAGTTCGGCGGCAGCCTGACTCAGAGCGCCCGCAACGGCGGCGAAGAAGACCAGCAGGCCGACGGTAGCGGCCAGCGACGAGGGGAAGTGCAGGCGGCGGCGCATCCAGGAGACGAGGGGCTCCAGGAGGACCGCCACCGTCAGCGCGATTGCGACCGGCATGATGACGAGCGTCAGGCGGGAAATGCCCCACAGGACAGCCAAGACCAGTCCGGCGACGACAAGGGTGCGCCACGAGATCGCCGCAGCGACGCGCAGGGTACGCGGGACGGCGGCCGCCACGTCGCGCTCGTCCTCGTGCTCCTCGCGCACGGACACCATGACGGGCGCGGGCGCGGGTTCATCCGCGTGCTTCGTCGGCAGGGCAGCTGAGAGCCTGCCCATGAGGTCGGATAGCTTCCAGCGCGGCTGTTCCTGAGTGTCGGCCACGGTCCCTCCTTTTCGTTCACCCCTTAGCGTACTCGCCTGCGACCCCATTTCCGTTCGCGCAGCGCGCTCACCTGCCACGAGGGGCGCATACTGGGAGGTATGACATCGTTTTTCAAGAAGGCACACACGAACGTTCACGTCTCCACGCACGCGGTCCTCGGCTCGAACATGAGGGACGAGGCCGGGGCAGGCCAGGAGGTGATCTACCTTGCCGCAGGGTGCTTCTGGGGCGTCGAGAAGGCCCTGTGGAACGCTCCCGGGGTTGTGACCACGGCGACCGGCTACATGGGCGGACATTCGCCCAACCCGACGTACGAGCAGGTGTGTTCTCACTCGACAGGTCATGCGGAGACCGTGCGCGTTGTCTTCGATACCGCGCTCACAAGCGCCGCTGACCTGGTTCGGCTCTTCTTTGAGATCCACGATCCGACGCAGGTGGGCGGACAGGGCAACGACATCGGCGACCAGTACCGTTCACAGATCTGGACGACCACACCCGAGCAGCTGCGCGACGCGACCGCCCTGCGCGCGGCCTACCAGGAGGTGCTGACGACGCGCGGTTTCGGCCCGATTCAGACGGTCATCTCCCCCGCTCCAGATGCTGACTCCACCGCACGTTTCTGGTACGCGGAGGACTACCACCAGCAGTACCTGTTCAAGAACCCGGGAGGCTACGAGTGCCACGCTCGCACGGGCATCGCCTGCCCGGCTCTCCCCCACGAGTAGCCCACGCGTGAGACAGATGTGGGGCGGGCCGGCGGCGACCGGGCCGCGACCCCCCCCCCCACCGAAATAAAAAAAACAACCCCATAAGAGCGAAAAAAAA
>CATYYP010000230.1 GCA_958415245.1 Schaalia odontolytica
GGGAGAAATTGAGGGATGACTGCGCGAGTCTCCTGCGTTCGTGACGATTTCGTGACACTATCGTGATATGAGTTCGCGCATCCTCGTCGTCGACGACGACGTCGCCCTGGCTGAGATGATCGGCATTGTCCTCCAGAACGAGGGCTATGAGGTCGTCTTCTGTGCCGACGGATCCGCTGCGTTGGCTCAATTTCAAGAGCACAATCCGGACCTGGTCCTCCTGGACGTCATGCTGCCCGGTATCGACGGCTTTGACGTGTGCCGCGCGATCCGTCGGGTCTCGGACGCTCCGATCGTTATGTTGACCGCCCGTTCCGATACCTCTGATGTCGTGACGGGTCTCGAGGCCGGTGCCGACGATTATGTTCCCAAGCCTTTCAAGCCCAAGGAACTCGTGGCGCGCGTGCGCGCGCGACTGCGGGGCCGTGAGGACTCGCAGGCCGATGAGGGTCTGACTCTCCAGGACCTGTTGATCGACGTTGCCGGTCACATCGTCAAGCGTGAGGGGCGCGTCATCGCGCTGACTCCTCTGGAATTCGATTTGCTGGTGACCCTGGCGCGCTCGCCGTGGAAGGTGTTCTCGCGCGAGGAGCTCCTCGAGCAGGTGTGGGGTTACCGTCATGCCGCCGACACCAGGCTCGTCAATGTTCACGTGCAGCGCCTTCGCTCCAAGATTGAACGCGACCCGGAGCGTCCCGAGCTGGTCGTAACTGTCCGCGGGGTTGGGTACCGTGCCGGCGCAGGGGCGTAGGGACGCGCTCAAGGATCTGCTGCGTGCCGTCGCATCGTCGAGGCCGTGGTCCTTTCTCGCTTCGTCTCACCTCGCCAGTCGGATTCGGCATTCCCTGTCCGCCCGCATCGCCCTGGCGATTACGGTCGCCGCGCTCGTTATTCTCCTCGTATTTGGGGTGATCATCGCCTCCCAGCTGCGCACCTCCATGTTCGAGACGCGCAAGGATGCAATCCTGGCTGACGCATCCCTGCGCTTTTCATCCGCGCAATCCGTGTTCTCCTCATCCACTGCCTCGTCTCCCGCGCAGGTTCAGGAGTCCGCGCGCGGAGCGCTAGCATCGCTCAAGGCCTCGGCGGCCGGCGCGGGTGCGACGAACGTGGCGCTCCTGCGCTCGGAGGGAGCCACGGCCTCGCTGCGCATCAACCAGATCGAGGATGAGCAGATGCGCGCGCTCATCACCCCGCAGATGCGCACTGCGGTCACGGGCGGAGGCGCGCAGTGGCAGTCGGTTGGTATCCGCTCGAGCGACTCCGACAAGGTGGTTCCCGGAATTCTTGTCGGCACTCAAGTGCAGCTGCCTCGCGCGGGCACGCACGAGCTCTACATTCTCTACTCGCTGTCCGCCGATCAGGCGCAGGTCGACGTGGTCCTGCGGGTCCTCGTCCTTTCCGCGCTTCCCATCATCGTGGCCCTGCCGATCGGTGTGTTCGCGCTGCTGCATCGCCTCCTGCTGCCCGTGCGAGTCACCGCCCAAGCTGCGACGAAGGCCTCGAAGGGAGACCTCGATGTGCGCGTGGACGTGCATGGGGACGACGAGATGGCCGACCTTGGGCACGCCTTCAATGCGATGACCTCCTCGCTCCAGGACACGATCTCGCGCTACGACGAGCTCGCCAAGCTCCAGCAGCGCTTCGTCTCCGACGTCTCCCATGAGCTACGCACCCCGCTGACGACGATCCGCATGGCGGAGGACATCGTGTGGGACAACCGGGACGAGCTGCCGGCCCACGCGCGCCGATCCGCCGAGCTCCTGCATGACCAGACCGAACGCATGGAGCAGATGCTCGCGGATCTGCTGGAGATCTCCCGCTACGACGCTGCCAGCGCCCTGCTGGACGCCGAGGATCGCGACCTGCGACCGATCGCCCTGCGCGTCGTCGAAGGCTGCGCGGAGCTCGCGCAGCGACAGAATGTGCGCGTCGAGATCGTGGCACAGGGCAGAGTCGCCGCCGAAATCGACGAACGCCGTATCGAGCGCGTCATTCGCAACCTTGTCGTCAACGCGATCGAGCATGCCGACGGCACGCCCGTAACGATCACGCTCGCCGCGACCGAGACCGACGTCGCATGCCGTGTGCGTGACCGCGGGGTCGGCATGACTCAGGAGGTCGCCGACCACGTCTTTGATCGCTTCTACCGCGCCGACACCGCCCGGGCCCGCACGACTGGCGGTACCGGCCTCGGCCTCGCGATCGCAACTGAGGATGTCGCCATCCACGGAGGACGCCTGCAGGCGTACGGAGAACCCGGTCGCGGCGCGTCCTTCCTCATGACGCTGCCCAAACGCGCCGGCGAAGAGATCGTCAGCCGCCCCCTGGCCCTGTGGGAGGACGAATGAGACGCCGCCTGATGCCACTTGCCGTCGCCGCGTGCCTGGCCCTCGCGGGATGTACCTCCCTGCCCACATCCTCGGCACCCGCGCCCTTCGACGTGTCCGCTCGGGACGGCAGCAGCATCCAGTTTTCCGCGGAGGGCCCTTCCGACGGGGCGGATGCCGCGACCCTGGTGAGCGACTTCCTGCTAGCGTGCGCGGCCGGTCCCCAGGATGACTACGCGACCGCGCGCCTGTTCCTGAGCGCAACGTCGGCGCGTTCGTGGCAGCCGGAGACGGAAATCCTCATCTACGACACGGACACGGCCCCCGCGGTCACAGCCGGATCCGAGAACGGCTCCGAGGTAGACGTGACGGTCTCCGTGCTCGGCGTGGCCAGCATCGACGCGTCGGGCGTGCTGACCCGCGTGGCCGCCTCGACCGTGACGCGCACCTTCTCCCTTGTGCGCGAAGACGGACAGTGGCGCATCAACAGCCCCGAGAACACGGTCCTCATGAGTCGGGCGTCTTTCACGGCCTCGTTCTCGCTCGCGAATCTCTACTTCCCGACGACAGAGGGTGGGGACCTGGTCGCCGATCCTCGCTGGTACCCGTCGCGACGCCTGGCCTCCCACCTGCTCGCGGGCCTCGTCGAAGGGCCGCGTCAATCTCTCGAGCCGGTCACAGCGAACGCAATCCCGCCGGGCACGACCGTGCCCTCCCAGGGACTCGACGTCGTCGACGGGGTGGCGCGCGTGGAACTGAACGCGGTGGTGCCCGCGACCGAGGGGGCGCGTGCGAACCTCGCGTGGGAGCTCACCCGCACCCTCACCCAGGTGGCGGATGTGTCGCAGGTGAGCGTCTCTTTGTCCGGTGACGTGCTGGATACGCAGAGGATCCCGGTGCCCCCGACCTACTCTCTCGACACTCTCGTGGGG
>CATYYP010000231.1 GCA_958415245.1 Schaalia odontolytica
GGACAGCCTGCTCGCCGAACAGGTCGGTCTCGGTCTCCTCGGTGAAGGTCGTCTTGATAACGCCGGCGCGGGTGCCGCCGATGGCCTTCGCGTAGGACAGGACGAGGTCCCAGGCCTGGCCGGAGGCGTCCACCTCAACGGCGACGACGTCCGGGGTGCCCTTGCCCTGGGTGTAGGTCTCGCGGACCTTGTGGCCGGGGCCCTTGGGGGCGACCATGACGACATCGTGGCCCTCGGGGACCTCGATGTAGCCGTAGCGGATGTTGAAGCCGTGCGCGAAGAGGAGGGCGGCGCCTTCCTTCAGGTTGGGGGCAATCTGCTCGGCGTAGACGTAGCGCTGGACCTGGTCGGGCAGCAGCACGGAGACGACGTCGCCCTCGGCGACGGCCTCGGCCACGTCCTTGACCTCAAGGCCGGCGGCCTCAGCCTTGGCCCACGAGGAGGAACCGGGGCGCAGGCCGACGACCACGTCAACTCCGGAATCCTTCAGGTTCAGCGCGTGCGCGTGACCCTGCGAACCGTAACCAATGATGGCAACCTTCTTGGACTGGATCAGCGACAGGTCTGCGCCGTCGTCGTAGATGATTTCTGCCATTTTCATTTCTCCTTCAGTTGATCCGTGATCGAGCGCGACCCGCGGCCGATAGCCACGGCGCCCGACTGGACGAGTTCGGTGACGCCGTAGGGCTCCAGGGCCCGCAGCAGCGCCTCCAGCTTGGATAGGGAGCCGATCGATTCGATAACGACCGACTCGGGTTGCACGTCGACGACGTGTGCGCGGAAAAGGTCCACGATCTGCAGGACCGAGGTGCGACGGGTCTCGTCAGCCTGGACCTTCATCATGAGCAGACGCCGTTCGACGGAGTCTTCGGGTTCAAGCTCGACGACCTTGAGGACGTTGATGAGCTTGTTGAGCTGCTTGACCACCTGCTCGATGGGCGCGGAGTCTGCGTCCACGATGATGGTCATGCGAGAGATTTCGGGGTGTTCCGTCTCTCCCACGGTCAGCGACTTGATATTAAAGGCACGGCGGGCGAAAAGCGCGGCGACGCGAGTGAGCACGCCGGGCTTGTTTTCGACCAACACGGCCAGAGTGTGACGATTCGTCATCAGTCTTCCACCTCCCAGTCGGGCGCCATGCCCTTGGCGTAACGAATCTCATCGTTGGACACGCCCGCGGCGACCATCGGCCAGACCATCGAGTCCTTGGAGACGCGGAAGTCAATGAGAACGGGGCGATCGTTGATCGACATGGCCCATTCGATGGCCTCATCGACCTCGTCGATGGAGCGAACGGTGCGCGCAGCCATGCCGTAGGCCTGCGCGAGCATCTCGAAGTTGGGGATCTGCTCGCCCTCGACGGGGTTGAGCGTCGTGTTCGAGTAGCGCTTGCCGAAGAACAGGGACTGCCACTGGCGGACCATGCCCAGCACCGAGTTGTTGATGAGGGCAACCTTGATCGGGATGTTGTTGATCGTGCAGGTGGCCAGTTCCTGGTTGGTCATCTGGAAGGAGCCGTCGCCGTCGATCGCCCACACGACCTTGTCGGGGGCCGCGACCTGGGCGCCCATAGCTGCGGGGATGCAGTAGCCCATGGTGCCGGAGCCGGACGAGGAGATGAAGCTGCGCGGGTTGTCCAGCGTGATGAACTGGGCGGCCCACATCTGGTGCTGACCCACGCCCGTCACGTAGATGGCCTCGGGGCCGACCTTGTCGGAGAGCTTCTTGATGACTTCCTGGGGCGCCATCATGCCGTCTTCAGGCTCGGCCCATCCGATCGGGTACTTGGTACGCAGACGGTCGAGGTAGCGCCACCATCCGGAGATGTCCGCCTTGTTTTCCGACGCGGCCTGGGCGATTTCCTCGGTGAGGATCGGCAGGGCGGTCGCCAGGTCGGCGACGATCGGGATGTCAGCGTGGCGGTTCTTCGAGATCTCCGCGGCGTCGATGTCGATGTGCACGACGGTGGCGCGGGGCGCGAAGGAGTCGAGGCGGCCCGTCACGCGGTCATCGAAGCGAGCGCCGAGGGCCACGATCAGGTCGGCGCGCTGGAGGGCGCCGACGGCCGCCACGGTGCCGTGCATGCCGGGCATGCCGAGGTTGTGGCGATCAGAGTCGGGGAACGCTCCGCGGGCGGTCAGCGTGGTGACGACGGGGGCGTTCGTGACCTCGACGAGGTCGGCGAGGGCTTCGGTGGAGCCGGAGCGGACGATGCCGCCACCCACGTAGAGCACAGGGGCTTGGGCGTCGGCGATCGCGCGGGCAGCCGCACGCACCTGCTTCATGTTCGGCTTGTCCGCGACGCGGTAGCCGGGCAGGTCGATGGCGGGAGGCCAAGAGAAGTCCATCTCCGCGACCTGCGCGGACTTGGTGATGTCCACGAGGACCGGGCCGGGGCGGCCGGTGCCCGCGAGGTGGAAGGCCTCGGCCAGGCGCGCGGGGATCTCCGCGGGATCCGTGACGAGGAAGGAGTGCTTGGTGATGGGCATCGACGCGCCCACGATGTCGGCTTCCTGGAAGGCGTCGCTGCCGATCAGGGATGCGCCGACCTGGCCCGAGATCACAACGATCGGGACCGAGTCCATGCAGGCGTCGCCCAGGGCCGTCAGCACGTTGGTGGCGCCGGGGCCGGACGTCACGATTGCGCAGCCGACCTTACCTGTGGCCAGGGCGTAGCCTTCAGCGGCGTGGCCCGCACCCTGCTCGTGACGGACAAGAATGTGGCGGATAGACGTCGACGCCAGTAGCGGGTCGTAGGTCGGCAGAATCGCGCCGCCGGGCATACCGAACACGTCGGTAACGCCCAGGGCCTCGAGGCTGGCCACGATAGCCTCGGCTCCGGTCATGCGGGTGGTGTTGGCGGTGTCGCTCACCATTCGTCCTCTCAATCGTTGGGACCGTCTCAAAGAAAAAACCCCGTCAGATCCGGCAGAAGCACGGATGCGGGGAATTCGGCGTGCGATCCATCCTCACGTTACACGGCAGGCATCGCACGCCCGGGTACGATGACCAGGGCGAGGACTCCAATTCCGCGAACGTTGAGCATGCCTTTACCGTATCGCTCCCACGCTCTCCGCTCCTTACCCATCTCATTGTGCGGACCTTCGGGCTCTGATCGCCATCTAGGACGATGGACTGAGATACACAGCACGTATTGCTGCTTTAATTGATACATACCTCATATCACAATCCACAACACGGAGATTTCATCGTGCATCAGGTGTTCGAGATTCTGAGCGAACAGCCAGTTCTATTCCTCTTC
>CATYYP010000232.1 GCA_958415245.1 Schaalia odontolytica
CGCGTCCTCACCGAGCCGTCGAACTCGCTCGTGCGCCAGTACCAGCACCTCTTCGAGCTGGACGGTATAGACCTGGAGTTCACGCACGAGGCGCTCCTTGCCATCGCGGCGCGTGCCAACGAGCGCAAGACGGGTGCCCGCGGCCTGTCCTCGATCATGGAACAGACCCTGTCGGACCTCATGTTCGACCTGCCCAGCCGCGACGACGTCGCCCGCGTGGTCATCACCCGCGACCTCGTCGAGGGCGTTGGCCCCGCTGAGCTCTACCCGGAGCGTTCCTCGGAAGGCAAGCGCAGTGCCTGAGTCCGCCCGCTAGACTGAGGTCAGTTGAGACCTTAGGGGAGGAACAATGGCACAGCGTGACGAGGCCTCGGTGGCCGCTTCGGCGGATGCGGGCGTGAGCGGTATTCCCGCCGAGCTGGCGGAGGCTCGCGCAACGATCGACAATATCGACGCTGCCCTCGTACACATCCTCGCTGAGCGTTTCCGCTGCACCCAGCGCGTCGGGCACATCAAGGCGCGCCTGGACCTGCCTCCCGCCGACCCGGATCGCGAGGCTCGCCAGGTCGAGCGCCTGCGTACTCTGGCGGCGTCCTCTGGCCTCGACCCCGATTTTGCCGAGAAGTTCCTGGGCTTCATGGTCCGCGAGGTCATCCGCCACCACGAGGATATCAAGGCCGAGTACGACGAGGGTTCGTGCCTCTAAACTGCGCGCTGGGGGAGGGATAAGCCCCGGCCTTGTCAGTTGCGTACCCGCGAGATGCGGCGTTGATCCCGCTGAGCGAGCTGTGAGTCAGCTAGACTGTATAAGCTGAACACAGGGAGTTTTGGGAGGGGGATCGATGGTCAATCTCGGTGATATTGCGAAGGCGACGGGTTACTCGAAGGCGACGGTGTCTCGCATCCTCTCCGGAGACCCCAGTTTCACCGCGAAGGAATCGACCCGCCACCGTGTCATCCAAGTAGCCAACGAGCTCGGCTACGCGCTGCGCACATCGCGCGCCGGCGTCCCTCAGACCATCGCGGTGCTAGAGAATTTCGACCCCACGAATGGACCCCAGGATTCCTATTTTTCCGACGTGCGTGAGGCACTGCGAGAGCGTGCGGCGGAGAACATGATGAGCCTGGTGTTCTTCCCGACCGTGGACGCGCTCATCGATGCTGCGGACGAGTTCTCTGGCTTTGTGTCCATCGGTCCTGCGCCGATCGCGCAAGACGACCTCGACCGTTTGTATGAGGCGCTCGCGCACGGCGTGTTTATCGATATCAACCCCGCGCCGGCGCTCTTTCACTCTGTGCGCCCCGACCTGCAGCAAACGGTCATTGACGCGATCTACACGCTGCGTGAGCAGGGGCGTCAGCGTATCGCCTTTATTGGCGGCGCCGGGCATATGATGGGCTCTCATGTCTTCGCGCAAGACCCGCGTACCGTCGCCTTCAACGAGTGGGCGCACCTCCTCGACATGCCCACTGATGGCTACGTCTGCGCCTCCGGTCCCTTCACTGTGGAGAATGGACGTAGTCAGGCCGAAGCACTACTTGATGCGTGCACGGATGATCTGCCCGACGCTGTCCTTGTCGCGGCTGATCCGCTGGCGGTTGGCGTCATTCAGGTGCTCGCTGCCCGTGGGCTCCGTGTACCCGATCAGATTGCCGTCGTCTCCATCGACAATCTTCAGGTCTGCGAGTACACGGCTCCCACGCTCAGCTCCTATGCGATCGAGCGCTCCGAGTTGGCAGAGACCGCGCTCTTGCTCCTCTCAGACGCGATCGTAGGCCGTTTCATGCATAAGCATCACGTTCTACTGTCCACCCACCTTGTCGTGCGACAGAGCTTTATTCCGACGCATGACGCCACCGCATAGCGATCAGGCGTGAACGCATAACGGCAGCGGCGGGGGAGTTGCCTCACACCCGCCGCCGCTGAATGTCTCTCACATGAGAGACAACGTCACGTCCAGGACCTGCTTCTCGGTCGCATCAATCTGGTACTCGTCGTGCACCGGCGAACCCCACGAATCGTCACCCCCGACACCCATCTGTGCAGTTAGCAGACGTAGGTAGGTCGCGGGCCGCTGGGAGGGCTCCGGTAGCTCCCACCAGTGTCGAGCGTTTTCAATGTGCGCGGAGGAGTAGGGCAAAAGCGAGACACCGAGATCGCCGCGTGCCTGAATACGCAGGCCGTGTCCGTCGTCGTCCGTTACCTCGCACCAGCGGATGCCGGGGTGGAAGCCGCACTCCTGCGGTACCGCGTAGGGGGCCAGCCCTTCGGCTGCGCTCTGGGACCACACGCCCAGGGTTGCTCCGGCGAGTCGGTCCGCGTAGGCCTCGACGGGGCCGAGGCCATAGAAACTCAGGCGGTCAATCGACGGGGGGAGCGCCCACTCGATCCCGAAGCATGGCATCGTTGGGAGATCATGCGCACCCGGGTAGGTTGCCGTTAGACGAATCGTGCCGTCGGTGCGCAGCTCGTAGCGCACAGGCACGGTGACATCTGCAATGCCAGCAAGACGGTAGTCGTAGGTAACGATGACACCCTTGCCGGTCTCTTCGACGGTGGTGTTTACGCATCGTGCGTAGGCTCCAGCCGTCGTCCAGCACGCGCGGTCGAAACCGTGCCCACAGCCTCGATCATTGTCCGTTAGTGGTCGGAAGGTCGTCAGCTTGGGCGGGAAGAGGACCATGGCCTTGTCGCCGCGACGCCACTGGACGATGCCACCCGCGGTACGCGACAGCAAAGCCTCGTTCTCGCCCTCACGCATACCAATGTTCCAACGGCCCACGGTGAATGTGGCGTGGCCACTGGGTGTCATGTCGGCCTGCTCGGGGTAGGAGAATACTGTCTGGCCCGCGGAGACAATGTGCCCAGCCTCGCACCACGCGGTGTCGGAGGAGATGACAAGTGCTGCCTCCAACACGATCTCTTGTTTTGTGTCGGCTAGCAGTTCAGACGGCCATCCCACACTGACGGTGCTCCGCCCACGGGAGATGCCTGTTGCCGCGACCTCCTTCTCCCAGACAACCGCGCCGTCAGCAAGGATCCGGGCACGCACACACAGGTTGGTAAGCGGCGCTGGAAGGACAACAGCATCGATAAGGATTCCGTCGATGCTCGGCGTGAGAGTGACTGGGGAGTAGAGCTGTTTGACCGCCATGGCTGAGGGCTTTGGTGTGCGGTCGGCGAATAGGATGCCATCACAGGAGAACTCCCAGTCACAAGGCCGATCCTCGAAATCGCCTCCGTATGCCAGGAACTCGCC
>CATYYP010000233.1 GCA_958415245.1 Schaalia odontolytica
CCTCAGACTTACCGAACTTCGTTCCGTCGGCCTTGGTGATAATCGGCGTGGTCATCACGTGGGTATCGACACCCTCGACCTTACGGATCAGGTCGACGCCGCCCACCATGTTGCCCCACTGGTCGTTACCGCCGGTTTCGAGCGTGCAGCCGTTGCGACGGTAAAGCTCGAGGAAGTCGTTGGCCTGGAGCACCTGGTAAGAGAACTCCGTGTAGGAGATGCCCTCGTCGGAGGCAATACGGCGGGCAACGATGTCCTTATTGAGCATGGTGCCCACGCGGAAGTACTTGCCGATCGTGCGCAGCAGGTCGATCGCGCTCATCTCCTGCGTCCAGTCCAGGTTGTTCACCATCGTGGCTGCAGCGGGTCCATCAAAGTCGAGGAACTTCGAGATCTGCGAATGCAGGCGATCCGCCCAGCCCTTCACGACCTCAGTCGACTGAAGCTGACGCTCGCCACTCTGCCGCGGGTCGCCAATCTGCCCGGTCGCGCCGCCCACGAGCGCGAGCGGACGGTGACCGGCGAGCTGCAGGTGACGCATGACGATCAGCTGAACCAGGTGTCCGTGGTGCAGAGACGGCGCGGTCGGATCATAGCCGCAATAGAAGGTGACAGGTCCGGCGTTCAGGTGCTCACGGAGCGCCTCGAGGTCGGTGTGCTGAGCGAGCAGCCCACGCCACTGCAGTTCGTCCAGAATGTCTGTCACGAAAGTGTCCTTCCTTGCGGATTCGACGGATGAGTACCGTCATAGTGTATCGGCTTGCGACTACGGGCGTTAACGCAGCGCCGCGGCGGCCCACGAGCGTGCATCGGCGAGGCCCGCCTCGGCCTCGGCAATCTGCTCGCGGACGCGTTCTGGGGCGGTGCCACCACGCCCACGGCGGGCACCGACTGAGCCTTCGACGGTGAGCACCGAACGGACCTCGGGGGTCAGGGCCGACGAGGCCTGGGCGAGCTCCTCGTCAGTCAGGTCAGCGAGCTCGACTCCCCTGGCCTCGGCCAAGCGCACACACGCACCCGAGATCTCGTGCGCATCACGGAACGGAACCCCCTGCTTGACGAGCCACTCAGCAATGTCGGTGGCGAGCGAGAAGCCCTGGGGGGCCAGCTCCTCGAGACGGTCGAGATGAATCGTCATCGTGTCGATCATGCCGGCGACGGCCGGACACAGGACGTCGAGGGTGTCGATCTGGTCGAACACCGGCTCCTTGTCCTCCTGAAGATCGCGGTCGTATGCGAGCGGAATGCCCTTGAGCACCGCGAGCAAACCGGTCAGGTCACCGATCAGACGGCCGGCCTTGCCGCGGGCCAGCTCCGCAACGTCGGGGTTCTTCTTCTGAGGCATGATCGACGAACCCGTGGAGTAGGAGTCGTCGAGCGCCACGTAGCCGAACTCCTTCGTATTCCAGATGACGATCTCTTCAGATAGGCGCGAAATGTCGATGCCGATCTGTGCGCACACGAAAGCGAACTCGGCAACCACGTCGCGAGCGGCCGTGCCGTCGATCGAGTTTTCGACGGAGTCTGAGAAGCCGAGCGCAGCCGCGATGCGACGCGGATCCATACCGAGCGTATTGCCGGCGAGCGCACCGGAACCGTACGGAGAGATAGCCGCGCGCTTGTCCCAGTCACGCAGGCGTGCGACGTCGCGCAGCAGCGGCCACACGTGTGCCAACAGGTGGTGCGCAACGAGAACGGGCTGCGCGTGCTGCATGTGCGTACGACCCGGCATCACCGCATCGCCGGCGCGTACGGCCTGCCCGACGAGGGCCTGAGCGATGTCGAGAACACGACCGGCCAGGTGACGCGCCTCCTCGCGCAGGTACACACGAATGAGCGTGGCAATCTGATCGTTGCGGGAGCGTCCAGCACGGAGCTTGCCACCCAACGTCGCTCCGGCTCGCTCGATGAGGCCACGCTCAAGCGCGGTGTGAACGTCTTCGTCGTCGGGCGCGGGCACAAACGCGCCCGACGCAACATCGGCATCGAGGCGTGCCAGAGCATCGTGCATATCGGCGCACTCCTGGTCGGTCAGCAGTCCGACGCGATGCAGCTCATCAGCGTGCGCATGCGAGCCCGCAATGTCCACGTGCGCCAGGCGGAAGTCGAAGTGCGTCGACACGCTCAGTGCAGCCAGCGCCTGAGAAGGCCCTCCAGAAAAACGGCCACCCCACAGCGAGACGTGCGGTTCGGACTTCGACATGAGTTTCCTCCTGGGTCGGTGACAACGATGACGTTCGTATGTCTTAAGAATATTCGAGATGTTGGCGGGCCGCCGACGGCCAGACCACGGGAACCTCGCCTCGAACCTTCACCCACGTCGCAATCATGACGAAGAGCATCCAGTTGCCCTCGAAGAGCAGGCGCGACTCAGTAAACGACTGAATGAACATCGCGATGACAATGACCGCCGGAATGACGTCCCACAGATTGTCGTCGATGTGGGCCACCGCGACTTTCACGACGCGGTAGAGCGTCCAGATGATAGCGACGGTGATCATGGATGCGCCAACAAAGCCGGTCGTGAGCGCCGCCTCGACGTACACGTTGTGCGCCTGATTGGTTGGCGTCCCATCTGGCCGGATGACGAGAGAGGCGAAGGGTTCCATTTCCGTGGGCCAACCAATGAACCAGCCCCACCCGCCGATCGGGCGTTGCCAGACGAGCGGCGCCACCGCATGCCAGATGACGGAACGCCCGCTCATGTCGGGGCTGCGACCGAAAGCGTCGGCGATCATGTGGCGGCAGAAGAACGCTGCGATCGCAGTAAGGACGCCGATGCCTGCGAACATGCCGACGACGCGTAGACGCAGGTGCACCGGAACGCGGCGCTGGACGACCAGGCCCGCGATGACAACAAGGCAGCCGACCGTCGACAGAGCGACCGTCGCAGACTGGGTCAACAACATGACGACGCCACATGCCGCTAGCCAGAGCACCGTCGACAGGCGCGCCGCACGTGTCTGCATATATCGGAGAATCAAGCACACGGCCAGCAAGAGCGCGACAAACGCAAGAGGGTTTCTGTTGCCCGGGAAGCCCTGAATCGGCCCTCCTTGAAGCAGGTGTCCATCCACCCAGTAGTAGGAGGCGGGAAGCAGGCCTCTCCCCCACATGATGGGAGGGGCGAGCGGGCCGTGACCAAAGAATGCGACCAGGGCTTCGAGCACGAACGACGATCCGATGATCCACTGAAGAGCAAGGATGAGCGCGCCCACGAGCTCGGTCAGCGGGAGTGCGACCGCCACGCCAATCGA
>CATYYP010000234.1 GCA_958415245.1 Schaalia odontolytica
CCACTCCGAGCCGCAGGCTCGCGTGTGGCGATCTCGCGGGCGGGCCGCCGCCCACCGGCACACACAGCGGCCAGGCCACGCAGGCAGCCAGTTAAAACGCCCGCTACTCTCCGCCGCCGGGTTCCGGGCGTCCCGTGTAGTTGACGAAGCGCGCCATGTCGCCCTGGAAGAGGGCGGTGACGGTCGCGGTCGCGCCGGCGCGGTGCTTGGCGACGATGATGTCGGCCTCGCCGGGGCGATCTTCCTTGTCGTAGTAGTCGGGGCGGTGCAGCAGGATGATGATGTCGGCGTCCTGCTCGAGTGAGCCGGACTCACGCAGGTCACTCATCATGGGCTTGCGGTCGGTGCGGCCCTCGGAGTTACGGTTCAGCTGCGCGACGGCGATGACCGGGATGTCGAGGTCCTTGGCCAGGAGCTTGAGGTTTCGCGACATCGCGGAGACTTCCTGCTGACGCGACTCGACCTGGCGGCCGCTCGTCATGAGCTGAAGGTAGTCGATGACGACGAGGCCCAGGTTTTCCTGCTGCTTGAGGCGGCGACACTTCGAGCGAATCTCGGAGATGGTGATGTTCGCGGAGTCGTCGACGTACAGGGGTGCCTCGCTCATGCGCGAGGTGGTTTCGGCGACCTTGCGCCAGTCGACGTCGCTCATTTTGCCGGCCTGCATCTTAGACAGGCGCACGCCGGACTCGGCGGAGAGCATACGCATCGCGATTTCCTGCGAGCTCATTTCCAGGGAGAAGATGAGCGACGTGATGCCGTGCTTCATGGACGCGGAACGGCAGAAATCCAGGGCGAGCGTGGACTTACCCATGGCAGGTCGGGCAGCGACGATGATCATCTGGCCACCGTGCAGGCCCTGGGTGAGCTCGTCGAGGTCGGTGAAGCCGGTGGGCACGCCGTTGAGCTTGCCCTGGTTCTTCTCGATGTCTTCGAGGGCGTTGAGGATGTCTGAGCTCATCTGCGTCATGGAGACGTAGTCGGTGGTTTCGCGCCCGTCGGAGACGGCGTAGACCTCGGCCTGGGCCTGGTCGACGATCTCGTCGACGTCGCCGCCCGCGTCCGCGTAGCCGAGCTGTACGACGCGCGTGCCCGCGGTGACGAGGCGGCGCATGATGGCGCGTTCGCGCACGATGCGCGCGTAGTAGGCGGCGTTCGCGGCGGTGGGCACGGAGGCGATGAGGGTGTGCAGGTAGGCTGCACCGCCCACCTTCGATAGGACGCCCGCGCGCTTGAGCTCGCCGGCGACGGTGATCGCGTCGGCGGGTTCTGCGCGGCCGTTGAGTTCGACGATGGTGTCGAAGATCGTCTCGTGGCTGGGCTGGTAGAAGTCCTGCCCGCGCAGCATCTCGGAGACGACGTTGGCGGCCTCGGTCGTCAGCATCATCGATCCGAGGACGCTCATCTCCGCGTCGATGTCCTGCGGCGGGACGCGGTCGAACTGGTCGTCGGACATCGTGATCCTCTCGGGTGCGCGGGCGTATAGGGACGAGGCCGGGGCTGGGCTGAGTGCCGCGAGCGCGGCCTGAAGCCCTGTGGATAGAGAGCCTTCAGGCGAAGACTAACGCGTTGTAGGGGATTGCGCGACCGACGCTGTGCACGGGCATGTGCACATATTGTGGATAACCTGTGCACAACGCCGACGACACCTGTGCACAACACGAAATGACCGATCTGTCAGGGCAGATATCCTCATCACAGTCACATCATTGTCATTCATTGGGCCATCTAGAATTTCCCAATGCACGGCTTTCCACAAGCCTGTGCACACATTGTGGAAAAGAATCGGAGTGTCATGACGAGCACACAGGGACCCAGCGACCCGACCTCACCCGCGAAGCGTGAGGGGGACCCGGCCTCGTCGACCCCGACGATCACCACGCGGATGATCCTCTCCCTCGCGCTGCCCTCCCTGGGGGCTCTCATCGCGGAGCCGCTGTTCACCGTCATCGACTCCACGATGGTGGGCCATCTGGGCACCCCGCAGCTGGCGGGCCTGGGCATCGCGTCGACCGTGCTGAACACGGCGGTGGGGCTGTTCATCTTCCTCGCCTACTCGACGACCTCCCTGGCGGGCCGCCACCTGGGGGCCGGGCGGCGCGACCTTGCGATCCGCTCGGGGGTCGAGGCCATGTGGCTGGCGGGAGGCCTCGGCGCCCTCGCCGCGATCCTCCTGGCCGTCTTCGCCTCTCCCCTACTCACCTGGCTGGGGGCCGACGCGGCAACCATGCCGCACGCCCTGGCCTACCTGCGTGCCTCAGCGCCCGGCCTCGTCGGCATGTTCGTCGTCCTGGCGGCCACCGGCACCCTGCGCGGGTTGCAGGACACGCGCACTCCCCTGGTCGCGGCGTCCGTGGGCGCGGCCTTCAACGCGGTGGCCAACTGGGTGCTCATGTACCCCCTCGACCTGGGGGTGGCGGGTTCCGGCCTGGGCACCGCGATCACGCAGACGCTCATGGCGGCCTTCCTCGGGTGGATGATCGTGCGCGCCGCCCGCCGCGAGGGCGTGAGCCTGCGGCCCTCCACGGACGGCCTGTTTGGCGCGGCACTCGAGGGAGCGCCGCTGCTCGTGCGCACCCTCGCGCTGCGCGTCGCCCTCCTCGCGACCCTGAGCGCGGTCACCGCAATCTCCACCCAGGCGCTGGCAGCCCACCAGATCGTGTGGACCCTGTGGACGTTCGCCGCCTACGTGCTCGACGCGCTCGCAATCGCCGCCCAGGCGCTCGCCGGATTCACGACCGGCACCGGAGAGCGCGGCGCCATGCGCCCCCTCCTGCGCACGCTGTCGCGCTGGGGCATCGGCTTCGGCGTCGCAGTCGGCGTCGTCCTAGCGATCACCGCGCCCTGGATCACGCGCATCTTCACGACCGACCAGACCGTCATCGACTACGCGACCGTCGCCATCATCGTCGGCGCGCTCTTCCAGCCCGTCGCCGGCTACGTCTTCCTCCTCGACGGTGTCCTCATCGGCGCGGGCCGAGGCCGCTACCTGGCCGTCGCCGGCATCGTCAACCTGGTCATCTACGCCCCACTCCTGTGGGTCATCGCCCACTCGTCCACCCTCACCGCTCGCCCGTCCCTGGCGCTCGCAATGGTCTGGCTCGCCTACTCGGCCGTCTACACCGGCATGCGGGCCCTCACCAACGGGCTCGGCGCCCGCTCGCTGTAGTCGATCGACGAGGCCGGGGCCGGCCTCGTGCGCACCCCCGGTTCCGCGCGGGGGTCGGCGTCCCGGCGGGACGGACCCAGGC
>CATYYP010000235.1 GCA_958415245.1 Schaalia odontolytica
CCGAGCTGCACCTGCACCTGGAAGGCACCCTCGAGCCCGACCTGAAGCTGGCCCTCGCCCGCAAGAATGGCGTCGATATTGGCCAGTCCACGGTCGAAGAAGTCCAGGCGACCTACCAGTTCAACGACCTCACGTCCTTCCTGGCCGTCTACTACCCGGCCATGGACGTCCTCCAGGACGAGGATGACTTCCACGACCTGGCCGCCGCCTACTTTGAGCGCGCCCGAGCCAACGGTGTCGTGCGCGCCGAGTGCTTCTTCGACCCGCAGGCCCACACGTCGCGCGGCATCGCCATCGAGACGGTCATCCGCGGTTATCACCGCGCCGTCGTCGAGGCCCGCGAGGCCGGCCTGTCCGCAGACCTCATCCTGTGCTTCCTGCGTGATATGAGTGCCGAGTCCGCACTCGAGACCCTCCAGGCAGCGCTGCCCTACAAGGACATGTTCATCGGCGTCGGTCTTGACTCCGATGAGCGTGACAACCCGCCCACGAAGTTCGCCGAGGTCTTTGCCCTGGCCCGTGAGGCAGGCCTGCACGTCACGATGCACTGCGACATCGACCAGGTCGGCTCGATCGACAACATCCGCGCGGCGCTCACCGAGCTGGGTGCCGAGCGCCTCGACCACGGCACGAACATCGTCGAGGATCCCGAGCTGGTCGCCTACGCCCGCGACCACGGCATCGGCCTGACCTCGTGCCCCCTGTCCAACTCCTTCGTCACCGAGGAGATGAAGGGCAAGGAGATCGTCGAGCTGACCGCCGCGGGAGTGAAGGTCAGCGTCAACTCCGACGACCCCGCCTACTTCGGCGGATACGTCGGCGACAACTACCTCGCGCTGGCCGAGCGTTTCGACCTCGGCCGCGCGGACCTGGAGCGCATCGCCCGCAACTCCATCCAGATCGCCTGGATCTCAGATGACGAGAAGGCCGAGCTGCTCGCCCGCGTGGACCGCTTCGTGTCTGAGAACTGACCACCGACGAACGAGGCCGGGGCTGACAGGCCGTGAATGCGCGGATCCGCCCCGGCCTCGTCGTGCGTGGGGGAGCGCTATTTTCACGTTGCACGCAGGGCGGACACAAGCTGTCACAATTGGCCACCCCGTGAACGCACCCGGCACGGTGACTGCGAGACTGCCATGATAGGGACCATGACGAACCACACGAAGCCGACGTTGTTGATTTCCAACGTCCTGCCGGCACGCCCGGGGGACGAGGCATACAACAACATCTGCATGCGCCTGTGGGATCGTCTCCTTGAGGCCGCGCTGCCGAACTGGAACGTCATCCGCGAGTACGCGCAGGAAGACGGTGCCGAGGGCGCCGCTCTGCGCGCCCAGCACGCGGACGCCATCATTATCATGGGCGGCGAAGACGTCCACCCCAGCCTGTACGGCGCCTCCCAGGGCTACGAGGCCGAGGGACGCCACTGGTACCGCGCCGACCGCGGACAGATCGCCCTCGTCAACTACGCCGTGCGCACGGGCACCCCGCTCCTGGGGATTTGCCGCGGCATGCAGATCATCAACACGGCGCTGGGCGGCACGCTCGAGCAGCACATCGAAGGCGCGCACGGCACCCACACGAACAACCGGATCCTGTCCGATCACCGCTTCATCCGCCACAGCGTGCGCGTCGGCGAGGGAACGAACCTCGAGCGCGCCCTGGCCCCCGTCCTCACCGACTCTGAGCTGGTTATCTCGTCGGCGCACCACCAGCGCGTGGATCGCCTCGCGCAAGGCCTCCAGGTCAGCGCCTACGCCCCCGACGGCACGATCGAGGCCATCGAGTCAATCGACGCCCCCGTCATCGGCGTGCAGTGGCACCCCGAGGACCCCGCCGCCGACATCTCCCAGCTGCACGCACTCCTCGGCCACCTGGATTCGCGCCGCGCCCCCCGCCTCGAGAGGGCCTCGACTACCCTGGTCGCATGACCATCTCCCCGGGAACGAACTTCGACGACCCCCGATTCCGCGACGACGAGCGCACACCCGTGCAGCGTATGCGCGACGGTGACTACTACATTGCGGACGACGAACTCGCGGCGCTCACGAAACGCGCCGTTCGCCTCCTGAGCCTCTACGAGCAGGCGCATCCCACCGACCCGGACATCGCCCGCTACCTGCTCGCCCAGGTCCTCGGCCAGGTGGGGGAGTGCGTCGACATCCGACCGCCCCTGCGCGTCGACTACGGGCACAACATCTCCATCGGCGACGGTTCCTGGGCCAACTACGGGCTGACCGTGCTCGACGTCGCCCCGGTCGTCATCGGCGCCGACGTCCTCATCGGCCCCGACTGCTCCCTCTACACGGCGATCCACCCGACCGAGCCCGGGCCTCGTCGCGCGAAATGGGAGTCCTCAGCGCCGATCACCATCGAGGACAACGTGTGGCTGGGCGGCTCCGTCGTCGTGTGCCCGGGCGTCACCATCGGGGAGAACTCGATCATCGGCGCGGGCGCCGTCGTCACCCGCGACATCCCCGCCAACTCCATCGCGGTGGGTAACCCCGCCCGCGTCATCAAAAACCTGGACCCCGCCACGCCGCGCGCCATCGAAGCGGCGGGCGTCGGAGTTATCGCACACACGGGAGAGCACGCATGAGCATCCTGCCGATCTGCATCACGGGCGAGCCGGTCCTGCACCGGGTTGCGGCGCCAATCGAGACCTTCGATTCGGAGCTGAGCGACCTCGTCGCCGACATGATCGAGACGATGCACGCCGCACCCGGCGTCGGTCTCGCCGCTCCTCAGGTGGGCGTCGGCTCCCAAATCTTCGTGTGGAGGTACGGCGGCGCCGGCTCCTTCGATTCCCACTACCGCGACGTTCTCCAGCTCGACGAGGGCCCCGCGCGCGGCTTCAACACGGCGCTCAGTGGCGTCGTCATCAACCCTACGCTCGACCTCGTGTGGGACAGCGAGGGGGCGGGTGCCATCCTGCCAAACGAACCAGACGCGGTCTGCGAGTCCGAGGGCTGCCTGTCCGTGCCGGGCTACGGCTACCCCCTGCGCCGCGCGCTCGGTGCGGTCCTGCGCGGCTACGACACTGGCGGCAACGCCATCGAGGTCAGCGCCCGCGGGTGGCTCGCGCGCATCTTCCAGCACGAATACGACCACCTGCAGGGCACCCTCTACGTTGACCGCCTCGAGGCGCCCTACGCCGACGAGGCCCAGCGGGTCATTGCCGAGCGTGGATGGGGCGCCAGCGGATACACGTGGACCCCGGGAGAGCGGGCCTAAGC
>CATYYP010000236.1 GCA_958415245.1 Schaalia odontolytica
CGATTCGCCGTCGGAAGTGGACACGGGCGTGCCGGTCAGGGCCTCGTTGTCGTAGATCGCGAAGGCGGCTCCCTCAAGCGGGTAGGTGCCGTCTTCGTTCGGGGTGCCGACGGGCTGAGTGCCGGCCTTTGCGAGGCGTCTGGTGCGCGGGCGGGCGGGTGCGCAGGCCTCGTTGTTGGCGGCGCCGTCGTGGTCGTAGGGGCCGGCGACGGAGTTGTAGAGACCGCGCTTGGGGGTGAGGCGCCCGTTCGAGGGGACGCACTCGAGGGCGGCCTCGCTGTATCCGGCGGCCGCCTTGTCGCGGGCGACCTTCATGCGGATGAACCAGGTCGCAGACTTTCCGGGTTCCACGGTGGTGCCCTGGGTGAGGACGTAGGTGGCGGCGCGGTTCTGTTCGCGGGCGCCGCGCAGGCCCTCGAGTGAGGTGGCGATCGCGGCGGAGCGCAGGGTGAGGCCGGGCGCGAAGGCCGGGGTGTCGACGAGGCGGCCGGTCGTACCCGCGATCGTTCCGTCGTTCGTGGCGGTGACGCGGTAGGTGATGGTGATCGTGTCGCCCGAGGCGCCCTCGACGCTTTCGACGGTCTTGTCGATGCGCAGCTTGGGGGCCTGCTGCTGGATCGTGAAGTTGCAGGTGATGGGCACGGCGGCCGCAGTCTTGGCCGGGGGCACGTCGGAGAAGTCGATGCCGCCGGTCATGGGGTCGCGGGTGACGTTGACGGCCTCGCCGATGCCATTCACGCACGTAATGTCGGTGAGCTCCCAGCGCGCCGAGTTCGGGTCGTCGGAGACCTTCCAGGGGCCGAAGTAGCCGGGTTCGCCGAAGCGCAGGGGGCGTCGCCCGGGGATGCGCGGGCCGGTCTCGGCGATGACGAACTGGGAGTAGCCGGGGATGAAGGCCTGGTAGTCGCTGAGGACCGTGCCGTCCTTGCCGTAGCCCGTGGGGGTCAGGGGACTGTCCTCGAAAGAGGACCAGTCGACGAAGCCGCCAGCGTTCTCGGCGGTCTTGAGGGGCTCGCCCGTGGGCGAGACGAAGTCGCCGATGCCCAAGGTCGTGAAGTTGAAGGAGGGGATCTTGCCGCCGATCGCCTCGGATTCCGGGGTGACGGTCTTGGCGATGCGGATGTAGCGCTCCTGGCTGAAGGTGGCGTACAGGCACCCGTAGGAGGTCTTGTTTTCCTTCGAGCTGAAGGTGGAGACGGGGGTGACGCCCTCGGGCGGCGCGTCCGGGCAGACGCCGTCACCGCTGGGGGTGAAGCCGGCGATGACGAGGCGGTACGGGATTCCGTCGATCATGACGGTCTTGTTCGAGGTGGTCCGCGAGATCGTCAGCACGTCGTCCGAGTTAGGGCTCTGGTCGGGCGTGCCCGCAGCGTCGGGGTAGGCGGCCGGGTTGTTCGTGTAGATGTCGCGGTTGCCTCGGCCCTTGCCGACGTGGCGGTAGCAGTACCAGACGCCCGATCCGGCGTCGCGGTTGAGGGCGGCGTAGGGCGCGTTGGCAGGACAGGAGTTCGGTCCGTTGGCGCGCGAGGCGAGCATGTAGGCGCCCTCGTCGCTCAGGGCCGCGGTGGTGTCGGTGTCGTCCTCGGTCTCCTCCTGGCCGAAGGGGAAGGAGTCCTCGATGCCGCCGATGTTGACGTCGATGGACGAGTGGACCCACTGGCTGGCCGAGTGCACCTGGAAGTTGTTGTGTCGCACGGTGCCCAGGAGGAAGGGCTTGCCGATGGGAACGTCGCCCGGGTTGTTGGGCTTGTAGCCCAGGGCGTTGGTGTTCTGCGGCGAGATGACGCCGGTGGCGACGGGGTTGGCGGCGGGCAGGCCGCGCGCAATGTAGGTCCAGTAGTCCCCCGACGCGACGGCGGCGTCCAGCATGGGCTGAGCGGTTCCGGCCTGGAGGGGGGCCGAGGACTGGGCGGGGTCGGCCGCATCGTAGGGGCCCGCGCCGCGCACGGTTCCGACGTAGGCATTGTCGGGAACGTTGGTCGTACGGTCCGTGGCCGAGCCGTTGATGGTGGCCGCTCCGAGCCGGCCGGCGGACGAGGTGACGGGGACGGTGCCACCGCCGGGGGGCTCGAGCGTGGGGTCTGCGTCAGCACGATCAGGGGCGACGAGGCCGGGGAAGGCAGCAGCGCCCGCGACGAGGAGGGCGGCCAGGGCACGCGCGACGCTGCGACGAGGCCGGGACTCGGCCCTCGCGTGCGTGGCGCGGCGGGAGCGTGCGCCGCTGGGGTGATGCTCCACAAGCCCTCCAGATCGTTTGACAGTTACTCACTGACTTTAGCGTAGATGCGCGGAAACGCGCGGGTGAGCTTGCTCGCTCGTCCGCGCGTTTCCGCGTGTCAGGCGGCCCGAGGGGGCCACGCGAAGGGGCGCTTACTGCTTGCCGCGTTCCTCGAGCATCTTCTTGAGGGCGGCGGTGCGGCCGGCGTCGACCTCCTCGTCGGGGGTCGCGGGCGCCTCGGGGGCCGCGGGCGCCTCGGGCGCACCGGACTCAGCGGAAGACGAAGCGGACTCAGCCCCGGCCTCGTCCCCGGAATCAGCGGGAGCCAGCGCGCCAGCGGCGGCGCCTTCGATCTCCTCCGGCTCCTCGTCCTTGCGCTTGCGGGAGCGCAGCCAGAGGATGCCGGCGACGAGGAGGATGACGGCGACGGACGCGAGGACGGCGATCATCCACGGCTTCATGACGGAGCCCTTGACCTGCGCGGCTTCGGCGGCCGCGGTCTCGTCGTCCATGGGGACGCGCTCGCCGGTCACGAGGAGGCGGTGCGTGTTGACGCCGTAGGGCGTGCAGGTGATGAGGGTGGCGAGGTCCTTGCCCTCGACCTTGTTGAGGGACTCGGTCTCGTGGGGCAGGACGACACGGATGTCGGTGACCTGGTACTTGAGGTGGCGCCCGGCGGTCTCGATGTAGAAGTAGTCACCCATCTTGACGCTCGTCAGCTGGTCGAACATGGTCGCGTTGCCCAGGCCGGTGTGGCCGGTGAGGACCGTATGCGTGGATTCGCCGCCGACGGGCAGGGCGGTGCCGAAGAGGTGGCCGACGCCCTTGTCGAGCGTCGCGGTGTCGGTGCCGTGGTAGATCGGCAGGTTGACGTCGATCGAGGGGATCTTGATGGTCGCCATGACGTCGTTGAGGTTGAGTTGGCTCAGGTAGTCCTGGTACTGCGCGGTGCCGGGGCGCTGGGCGTCCAGCCAGGGGTCGAGGATCGGCGACTCGG
>CATYYP010000237.1 GCA_958415245.1 Schaalia odontolytica
CGGCGGTCTTCGGCGCGAATGACGGCCTCGTGTCGAACCTGGCCCTCGTGCTGGGCGTGGCGGCGACGGGCATGGAGCCGCACGTCGTTCTGTTGACGGGCATTTCGGGCCTGCTCGCGGGTGCCCTGTCGATGGCGGCCGGCGAGTGGGTGAGTGTGCGCAGTCAGCGCGAGCTGCTCGACGCCTCGATCCCCGACGCGGACGCGCATCAGGCGGTGCCGGACCTGGATGTGGACGCGAACGAGCTGGCGCTCGTGTTCCGTGCGCGCGGCGAGAGCGAGGAAGAGGCCGAGCGACACGCGAGGCAGGTTTTCGCGCGCCTCGCCAAGCCTGCGACCGGCGAGTCCGGCGCGATCGCGGTGCGCGCCGCACTGGGCGGCAGCCCCGAGTCGGACGGCGCGGGCGACCAGGTGGGCACGCCCATGAAGGCGGCGCTGTCCTCGTTCTGCTTCTTCGCTGTGGGCGCGATCTTCCCGCTGATCCCCTACCTGCTGGGCATGACCGGCCTGACGGCGATCGTCGTCGCGGCCGTGATCGTCGGCGTCGCCCTGCTGTTCACGGGCGGCGTGGTCGGCATCCTGTCCGGCCAGTCCCCCGCACCCCGCGCGCTGCGCCAGCTCGTCGTCGGCTACGGCGCCGCGGGCGTCACGTACCTGCTGGGCTGGCTCTTCGGCACGTCGATCGCCTGACGCCTCGTCTCCAGCGGGGACGAGGCCGGGGCTGACCCGCGCGCTCCCCTGGCCTCGAGGGTTCGCGAAGCGGAGGCCGGGGTCCAGCTGGCGGCCCCCTGTGCGACACTGGGGGCATGTCGGATTTTCTTTCTCGGGCGCGCGGCGCCCTCATGGGCCTGGCTGTCGGCGACGCGGTGGGCACCACGAATGAGTTCAAGTGGGCGGGCACTTTCGATCCGATCACGGACATGGTGGGCGGAGGGCCTTTCCTGCTAAAGCCCGGGCAGTGGACGGATGACACGTCGATGGCTCTGTGCATCGCGGATTCCCTGCTGGCGCAGGGCCGCTACGACTCGTTTGACGTGATGGACCGCTACCAGCGTTGGTTTTCGGAGGGTTACCGTTCGTCGACGGACGTCTGTTTCGACATCGGTGGCCAGGTGCGCGCTGCGCTGTTCGATTATCAGCATGAACGCCGCGTGCCGGTGACCGCAGAGCGCACGAACAGCGCCGGTAACGGCGCGATTATGCGCCTGGCACCCATGGTGATCGCGGGTTTCCGCTCGCGTTCCCCGCGCGAGGTAGTCGCGACCGCTCGCCTGAGCGCGCGCGAGACGCACTTCTCGGTCGAGGCCGAGGCCGCCACCGAGGTCTTCGCCGCCCTTCTGGTGGGCGCCCTGCTGGGTTGGTCCCCAGAGCAGCTGATGGACGTGTCGTGGGCATCGACGGGCGCGGCGTTTGACGAGATGGCTACGCGGGTGATCAGCCCTGATCCGCAGGTGCGCGCCTCGTGGGAGGCGGAGACCAACGGCTACATCGTGAACGGCCTGCGTCTGGCGGTGCACGGCCTCTTGGATTTCCCGTCCTTCAAGGATGCGACCCTGGCGATTTCGAACATGGGCGGCGACTCGGACACGAACGCCGCGATCTACGGGCAGCTGGGCGGCGCTTTCTACGGGATCGAGGGCATCCCGGCCTCGTGGAGGGAGCGCGTGTACCTGGGCGAGGAGATCGACCAGCTGGCGCGCGACCTCGTGGATCTGCACCTGGAGCCGCCGGTCACTCGCTTCGACGAGGACCTGCAGGACGAGGCGCCCTCCGCCTGATCGGCATCCGCCTCTGGCCAGCGACTAGACTGGCTCTATCATGCCTGACTCTCGCCCCACGCCTCCGTCCGAGCCCAACGAGCGCGGCCCTCGCTCGCACAACGCGGGTCGCCGCGCCGACGGGCGCGACGGTGCGCGTCGACGCCAGGGCGGCCGAGGCCGGGGCCGGGAACGCCAGGGCCGGGAACGCCGAGACCAGGCAGGCCGTGAGGGCAGGCGCCGCCCGCCCCGCGAGCATGCGCGCCCCTTCAAGCCCTTCACTCCGGAGCAGCTAGCCGAGCGCGCCGCGGCAATCCCCGTTATCTCCTTCCCGGACCTACCGGTGAGCGCCCGCCGCGACGAGATCGCCCGCGCCATCCGAGACCATCAGGTGGTCATCGTGTCGGGCGAGACCGGCTCGGGTAAGACGACGCAGCTGCCGAAGATCTGCATGCAGCTGGGCCGCGGCGTGGCCGGCATGATCGGGCACACCCAGCCGCGCAGGCTCGCGGCACGTTCGGTCGCGGATCGCATCGCCGACGAGCTGGGCCAGACCGTTGGCCGCGAGCGCGGCCAGGTGGTCGGCTACCAGGTGCGTTTCACGGACGAGGTTGGCCCCACGACCCTCGTCAAGCTCATGACGGACGGCATCTTGCTGGCGGAGATTCAGTCGGATCCAATGCTGCGCCGCTACGACACGCTCATCATCGACGAGGCCCACGAGCGCAGCCTGAACATCGACTTCATCCTGGGCTACGTCGCGCGCCTGCTGCCCGCGCGCCCGGACCTGAAGGTCATCATCACGTCGGCGACGATCGATTCGGACCGTTTCGCGCGCCATTTCGGCACCTGGGAGGGCACGCCTGGCTCGGGTCGCCTGATCGAGCCGGCGCCGGTCATCGAGGTCTCGGGCCGCACGTACCCGGTGGAGATCCGCTACCGTCCTCTCGGCCCAACGACGCCCTCCTCGTACACATCCGAGGCCTCCGGCAAGCAGGCGGACGAGCCCATCGAGACCGTCGAGACCACCGAGGTCACCGAGTCCGGCCCCATGCAGCTGGTCCTGGAGGACCCGGACGACGAGCTGGCGACGCTGGGCTACGGCATGGGCGAGGACATCGACGTGGAGACCGCGATCTGTCACGCGGTGGACGAGCTGAGCGCGGAGGGCGACGGTGACATCCTGGTCTTCCTGCCCGGCGAGCGCGACATCCGCGACACGGAGGCGGCCCTCCTCGATCACTTGAAGGGACGAGGCCGGCGCGCGGGAGATGACAAGGGGGCGCGTCCGGGAGACATCGAAATCCTGCCCCTGTACGCACGACTGACAGCGGCCGAGCAGCATCGCGTGTTCGAGCCGCACCGCCTGCGCCGCGTGGTCCTGGCGACGAACGTCGCGGAGACGTCGCTGACGGTGCCGGGCATCCGCTACGTCATCGACCCGGGTTTGGCGCG
>CATYYP010000238.1 GCA_958415245.1 Schaalia odontolytica
ATAAAAACGGCGAAATTGGGTGATGGGCTACAAGAACAATTCGAGGCGCAGCTATGGTGAAGCGGTGCGCCGCCGATATCCATCCGGTAATATTGTGTGTGTCACTGGTCAGTATTCAATGGAGTAAATGATGAGCGATCTGTCCTTTGTTGCGGGTGAGTTCCCGAAGCTCGCCGCGACCTCGCGTGAAACCGCAGACGCCGTCCGGTCTGCACGCCCGGAAGGAGGGGCGAGTGCGTTCGCCTCCGCGATGCCCGGCGCTGACCTGGCCTCGCCGATGCAGGCAGCCGAAGAGAAGCTCGCCGATCAGTGCATGAAGACCAGCGCGAGGCTTGAGGAATGTGCCGACTCGCTTGAGGCCGCCGAACGAGAATTCATCGCCGCGGAGGAAGAGAACGGCCAGCTGATCGGCTCGATCGTCAACGGCGACGACTGCGGTCACTCCGGTCCGGGTGGCGGCGGAGACGGTCGTAAGAACCCGCGACTGGTTCCTCTTCCCTCGCCGATCAGCGGTGACAATCCGTCTCATCGAGGCCCGCGTCTTCCCGGTGACCCGGGCAAGCAGAGGGGTGGTCACCACCCGGGCGAGGGGACTCGTGGCCACCGCCGACCGAACCCCGGCACAGGTCGGCCGAAGGTTGAGCCCATGCCCTATAACCCCCTCGGGCCGATCATGCCCGATCCCATCATCACGGGACCGAAGGGGCCTCGCCCCCTCCCGAAACCTGCCATCGAGCTTCCTGAGGTGCCTCCCGTGAAGCTGCCCAAGATGGGAAATCCGACCCCGGGAGTGGATCCGATCCCGGGATTCAATCGCTTTAGCGCAGAACTCGGAGGGCAGTCGTAACAATGAAGTGGTCTGATCTCCTGCAATGGGAGGGCTCGTCTCTCAGCCAGCAAGCGCAGGCATACGAAAAGAGCGCAGAGTCGCTCAGGTCTGCGTCTGAGAGTCTTCAATCCAATGTGAGCTCCCTGACCGGTCAGGGGAACACGGTTGATGCTGCCCGTCGCGCGATGTTGAAGCTCTGTGCGGAGGTTGACAAGCAGGAAGCAAAGCTCAAGGCTCTCGCGAGCGTCCTCAGCGAGGCCTCGGAGGGTGCCGAAACGGTTGGAACGGCCGCCAGGAAACTCGACGGCACCGCCGCGAACCACTCCCTCCATATCGGGGCGGATGGATCCGTTCAGTACGTGGGGCCGCACAACGTGTCTCCGGCCGATGCGGTGACGATCAAGAAGAACATGAAGATCGTGTCCGAGCAGGTTGCCGCGATCATGGAAAAGGCGATGAGCGTCGTCCAGAACACGCAGAGCAAGCTCGCGGCCCTGGGTGGTGGAGCAAGCTCCTACGCGAATGGGTCAACCAAGGGAACACGAGTCCCGAAGAAGAACCTGAAGCTGCCGCCCAAGGGTGCCTCCGAGAAGGAAGTGGCCAAGTGGTGGTCGTCGCTCAGTGACGCCGAAAAAGAGCAGATGATCAAGGCTCACCCCCAGGAGATCGGCAACCTCAACGGCATCGATGGAACGTCGCGTAACAAGGCGAATCGTATTTACCTGGAGGATGCCACCGAGCGGGAAGAGAAGAAGCTCGAGCGTCTCAAGAAGCGCTACGGCTCGCATCCCTCGCGCCGCGAGCGCCAGGAGCTGGAGCTCGTTGAAGAGCGTGTGAAGTCGCTCCATAATGTCAAGGACACGATCAAGAGGGAAGATCAGGACGGTGTGCCCCGCCAGCTCCTGAGCCTGGAGACCTCGGGCAAGCACGTCACCGCAGCTGTCGCCCAGGGCAACGTCGACACGGCCGCTCACGTCGGTGTGGTCGTTCCCGGCCTGTACTCCAATGTCGCCGAGAACTTGGATGACTATGACAAGCGTGCGGGTATCATGCGAGAGAATGTTCAGAAACACGCTCCGGGTGAGGGGGTTGCGATCGTTTCCTATCTTGGCTACGAGGCGCCCCAGAACATCGCAGAGGTGGCGGACATTGGCTACGCCCGGAGGGGCGCGGATAAGCTGTCCGGATTCCTCAACGGCCTGGACGCGTCGCGCGAAGCCGGCCCGGCGGGCGACGCGCACATCAGCGTCGCCGGTCACTCCTTCGGGTCGACGACCGCCGGCATCGCGCTGACCAAGGTCAATCCCGGTGTCGTGGACGACCTCATCCAGTTTGGCTCTCCGGGCGCGGGTGTCCAGGATGTTTCCGAGTTCAGGCTTGAGAAGGGGCATGCCTGGGTGAGCGCCACGGACTACAAGCAGGACATGGTCCAGGGCATTGGAGACGACGGTCGATTCGGAAAGAATCCCGCCAAGATGCCGGGCTATAACCACCTGTCCGGCGATGTTGGCGACGAAATCGACAAGTCGCAGCCCTATCCGTTCCAGAAGCACGGCGGATATTTCAATAAGGACAGTAAGGCGCTCGACGATATCTCTCGGGTCATCGCGGGCCGAGGTAAGAAGTGAGGCGCCCGCTCGTCGGAGCGCTCGCGGTTGTTCTAGCAGTGGTGTGCGCCTCGTGCGTACCGTTCGGAGGAGGAAAAGGATTGAACCCGGAACAGAAGGAAAGCCTGGAGCGGGCCGCGTCTCTTGAATCCATTGAGACGTTCAAGCGGGACGTGGAGCCGGCGATTATTCGTGCGCGCGATACGCTGATGACGCGTGAGAACTACAGGAGCTACAGTCGCAACGATTACATCTATCGTGTCGATGTTGGTGACCAGGTTCTGTTCTCGATGGTGTCGCGTACGTACAATTTCGAAGAACGTGATCCTGCCCGGGTGCGCGCAGCGTTTGACGCCGAGCTGAAGCCCCTCGGTTTCGATTTCCGTGAACACGTCTATGAGGATGACGGCCGTGGCAGTGACACTGTTCTCGCCTGGACGAGTGAACGATACGGAGCGACCGTACACATCATGGTGTCGGGTATTGGGTTGACAATGATGGACTATTACACGGGTGATCTGCGCAGCGATGGAACGTCCGCTAATCCTCAGGAGCTGGCGGATATCCCCGGACGCGTACCGGACTGGTTCGCCGACGTTGCCGCCGGTACGCAGTCCTGACGGGATCCAACTCAGCAACCTGCTAGACGACGAAGGGGGGCGGCGCTCGATTGTGCGCCGCCCCCCATCATGCAACCCCCGCCAGCGGGCAGCGTCAGAACGTCAGCCGGTCAGGGCGTCGGACCCGCCCAGCGTGGCGGCCT
>CATYYP010000239.1 GCA_958415245.1 Schaalia odontolytica
GTTCTATAGTTATCTTACAGTTTTGCTTAACGAAGGAGTTTGCGTGGACATCGACCCTCGCCGCCTGCCTTTCCTTCTGTCCGTCGCGCGCGAAGGCGGCATCGTTGCCGCCGCTGACATCCTCATGGTCTCGCCCTCGGCGGTGTCCCAGCAGATCCAGAAACTTGAGGAGGAAGTCGGCCTCAAGCTCGTCGAACGCACCACGTCCGGCGCAATTCTCACCCCGGCGGGCACGATCGTCGCCGAGGCAGGCGAACGCATCAACGCCGACATCGAGGAAGCTCTCAAGGCGCTGCGTCCCCTCACCGGACAGGTGACGGGAACGGTCACCATTGGGGCATTCTTGACGATTTGCCGGTCCACCCTCATCCCCGCGCTCCCCGACCTCGCGGATGCCCTGCCTGGCGTCGACCTGCGCATCGAGGAAACAGAAGAGACCCCGGGCATGGCCGCGCTGCGCACCGGCCACTACGACATCCTCGTCATCGAACGAGACGAGGACCCGGGCCTGGCCCCTCGCGGATACACGGACGTCCCATTCCTCGACGAACCCTGGATGCTCGTCACCCCGGACTCCGCTCCCCCGATCGGCTCGATCGAAGACCTCGCGGACCTCACCTGGCTGCGCGTCAATCCGGGCACCAGCGGCGACCACGTCATGCGCCGTATCACGAAGGCCTTCCCGGACACACGCTGGGCGCCCCACCTGTACACGACTTACGAGGCCGCCCGCGCCCTCGTGCGCGCCCGCACGGGCTCGACGATTCTGCCGGCCATGGCGCTGGCCGGGGCCCACACGGAGGGCATGCGCATCACGCCCCTCCCTTCACTGGGTACTCGCAAGATCCTGCTGCGCCACAAGAATCACGGATGGTCCGAGGCCTCGGGCCCGGCGCGCGTGGCCACATACTTGGCGGAGTGGAAGCGCCACAACGCCTCGTACTCGACGTCTAGCGACTGACCAAGGAACCACCTCACCTCACCCATGGGGGCGAGGGATGGCTCAGAGGCTCACCTGCATCCCAGAGGTCGCGAAGTCGAGGGGACCAGACCAGGTCTGTCGCACTTCGGAGGCCACCCGATCGCGAGGCGTCCACGGCTGGATGTGGGTCGCGATCATGCGGCCCACTCCGGCTCGCGTGGCGACCTCACCCGCGCGCACGCCATCCATGTGCATGTCGGGCTCGGTCTCATCGCTCGTGAAGCCGACCTCGCTGAGGAGCACGTCGACACCGCGCGCGCCCTCGATGATCGTGTCGCACAGGTCTGTGTCCCCCGTGTAGAACAGGGACACCAGGCGCTCAGGATCCTCCTCGGAGGGACCCTCGATGCGCAGGCCAAAAGCCTCGACCGGGTGCAGGGCGCGGTATGGGCGGATCGTCATGGGGCCCACCTGGTAGGCCTCGCCCAGCTGCATGTGGGTGAAGGCGAATTCAACCTCGTATGCCTCGTCATCCGGGGCGTCTTCGATCTGGCGCACGCGACGCATCGTCTCGGCGGGACCGTACAGAGGCAGCGCGGATGTGGCCGCTCCCGGGCCCCACTTGCGGTAGACCTGCAGGGAAATAATGTCGCCCATGTGGTCGGCGTGGCAATGGGACAGCGCGAGAGCATCAAGCTCGCATGGGCACACGTGCGCCCACAGCGCCCCGAAGGAACCGGGACCCAAGTCGCACACGAGCGAGAAGGTCCGCTCCTCCCCCGTTCGAGGGTCCAGGCCTCGGGCCTGAACAAGGTAGGACGAGGCCGGCGACTCCGGGCCAGACATCGAACCGGTAGCGCCGATGACAGTCAACTTCACGCGATACCACCGCCGGTGTTCACGCGGGCAACGGACCCCACCTCGGGGCCGAGGAAACGGCGAGCCAGGCGCGGGAACGCGTCGGAAGCGCCCGTGGCCAGGAACTGGTGCTGCGGCCCCTCACCAGCGGGCCACGGATCGTGAAGGAGCCCGCGGTCCACGAGCTCGTTATAGGTGACGTTCGCAGTCGCCTCCGAGGAGGTCACGAGCGTGACGCCCTCGCCCATAATTCGGCCGATAACGCCGGTGAGCAGCGGGTAGTGCGTGCACCCCAGGATCAGCGTGTCCACACCCGCTTCCTTCAGCGGCGTCAGATACTCGCGCGCCACGGCCTCGATCTCCTCGCCCGTGGTCACCCCGGCCTCGACGAAGTCAACGAAAGCGGGGCAGGCCTGCTGGCTGACCGTCAGCCCGGGGACGGCTGCGAGCGCACGCAGGTACGCCTCGGACTGGATGGTGGCCTTCGTACCGATGACGCCTACGTGGTGGTTACGCGTGGCGATAACGCTCTGGCGTGCCGCCGGGGTGATGACCTCGATGACGGGTATGCCGGCATCGATCCAGTAGCGTTCCCGAGCATCCGCGAGCGCGGCGGCCGTCGCCGTGTTGCAGGCGATGACGAGCGCCTTCACGCCGCGCGAGGCCAGCTCATCGAGGGCGGAGAGCGTCAGCGAGCGTACCTGCGCGATCGCGCGCGGGCCGTAGGGCGTGTGCTCGGTGTCGCCCAGGTAGATGATCTCTTCGTCGGGCAGCTTGTCGATGACTGCGCGAGCCACCGTCAGCCCACCTAGGCCCGAGTCGAAAATTCCGATCGGGGCGTTGTTCATGTATCGACCTTATGCGTTACTGGGAATTATTGACGGCTTCTAGGAGTGAGTCCTGCCACCATGTAATGAGCATATAGATGGCGGCGACGGTTTGCGAGCGCTCCCCCGTCGGCTCACTGAGCGCCAATTCTTCGATGCGCTGAGCGTCGTGTTGATCCGATAGGCCCAGCTCACCGGCTAAGCCGAGCCTAATGTCGTTGAGCGCACCCAGCCAGGACCACACGGCCTCGGGCTGGATCCTCAGGGTGTCGCTCTCACCGTGGACGATGTGGTCAAGATCGCTGACGATTGAACGCAAACGAACGGACTTATCGGTACGCAGAGAATCCTCGGTCAGGGCGCGCAGGCGGCCAGCATCTTCGTCGTCCTCGCTCATCGAGGGCAGCAGCATACGCAGGGTACGTTCGCGGGGTTCGTCTCGGCGCTGCTCGGTCTCCGTGGCGGCGTTGACCATGGACGAGGTCGCGGCGTACTCACCGGGATCATCCAAGACGACAAGAACCTCCGTCGCCAACTGACGCAGGAGGAGGGCCTCGCCGTCGCTCATCGACGAGGCGTAGAC
>CATYYP010000240.1 GCA_958415245.1 Schaalia odontolytica
CCTCGGGCGCGGGGCCGGGGATCGGGCTAGTCATGGCGTATCTCCTTTTCGAGAGCGTCGAGGTCATTGGCGAGGCGGATGAGCGCCTTTTCGGAGGTTGGGGGCGGACCCCACAGGAGGGCGGAGCAGCGCGAGGCGGGCAGGCCTCGCTGTTCCATCGCGTGAGTGAGGGCTTCCCGGTCGGCGGTGTGCGCAACGCCCAGGGCGGTCGCGATGCGCGAGGCCGTGGAGCTGCGCAGCGCCTGCGCGGCGTGCTCGTAGGCGCGCTGGGAACGCATGAGGCGGGCCTTGCCGATAAGCGTCTCGGAGGCCGGGACCTCGATGGGGAGGCGTTCGGAGGTGAGGGGGCCGAGCCTGCGACCACGCGCGAGGCCCGCCAGCAGGCAGGCGGCGATGATCATGAGGAACGCGGGCATGAGGTACGGCGAGGTGAGCAGCTCCTGCGTCGACGTGCCCGTCGGAGTATCGGTGCGCGTCGGCGAATACCATGCGACCTTCGGGGTTCGGCCGATCGCGTTGATTGCCAGCGCGGCATTTCCTCCCTCGGAGATCGCTCGGTTGCGCAGGCGCAGGGAGTCGGGGATCAGAGCGCGGAATCGGCCAGAGTCGGAGCGCTCGGCGTATGCGTAGTTCCTGCCGTCGTCGGAGAAGCACAGATTCCATCCGTCGGCCGTGCCGGACAGTACGTAGTCCGAGGCCTCCAGATGCTGGGTGCGGCCCGCAATGTCGGACGTGCAGCCGGGGGTGAGCCACGTCTTGCTGCTGTATTTGCGACTGGAACGCAAGCCCTGAAGGTAGACGGAGTAGGACCCGTGATCCTCCTCGAGGCCCACGTAGACGACGTTCGTGCGCGTCTCGATAGCCTTCGCCATCTCCTCGGTCATACGCGACGGGAAAATAACGACGAGAGTTGTATTCTCGTCGACCGACGCGGCCTGCTGCGCGTTCACGTCACGCACGGAAATACCGTGGTTGCCCAGCACCTGGGCGAGGGCACGCGCCCCATCGCCCTCCTTATTCCGAATACCAACGGGGGCGTTGTTGTACCCAGCCGCGGGCAGGATGGACGCCGCGATCACTAACAGCAGCGAGAATACGACGATGATGATCATCGGACGTGCCGCGGCGAAGCGCTCGCGCGCCGTCGGAGTGACGACAGCGACCTGTGTGGCTTTCACGATGCCACCTCCGCATCGTGGCACGCGCGCAGGAGGTCCGGGGTGAAGCGGCGCAACGCCTCAACCTGATCGGAAGAAACGCCGGAGCGGCCGTAGCGCACCTGGTCAAAGGCCTGTGCAAACTGATCGAGCTGGGGGCCGAACATGGGCGCGACTCGCGTCGCAGCGTGCGCCGCCTCGCGCGCCGTCAAGCCGGGCGTGGACGTCACGACATCTTGAGCGTCCAGGCCCAAAACCATGAGACGGTACGCCCACACGTAGGCTAGGTCCCAGTCCTGGGCTGCCACGGCCTCGTCGAACGAGGCCTGGGCCTCCGTTTCGCTGGCCTCCTCCTCGAACACGGTCGGAGAGACGCGCTTGGCGAGGCGGATCGGGTTGAGGATAAGCGCAATGATGATTGCGGCGACCGCGATAATTCCCACGATCATAAAGATCAGGGAGACCGGGGGAGTGCCCTGCCCCTTCCAGGACAGGGCGTCCCAGAACCAGTCAATGAGCGACGCGATCCAGCGCGCGATGGGGTTGGGAACATTCGCGTACTCGCTGTGAGAGAGTTCCTCAACGATCCACTCGTGCGCCTCCCCCTCATCGGGGGTCAGCGGAGCGTCGCAGGAGAGCAGGGTGATCACTGCTGCTGTGCGCTTGCCTGGGCGAGGACTGCGGCGAAGTTCTCCTTGCGGATGCGCAGATCCGTGTACATGAGCGTCTCGAACGCTGCGGAGAACGGCAGCAGGAGCCCGGAGCCGAGCATGACGAAGAACATGGAGATCGCCAAGCCGATCGGGCTTGAGGGGTCGGACGTCGCCGCGAAGGAGACCAGGCCGCCGATGAGGCCGATGATGAATCCGATGAATCCGCCGATGAATCCGATGACGAGGTTCATGAGTAGGAAGCGGCCGAGAGTCGGCCAGAATTCACCCTTGACCAGCGACCAGGAACGCTTCAGCGAAGCAACGGGACCGATCTCTTCCAGCACCGCGCACATCGGGGCGAACAGCAGCTTGATCTGGAAGAAATAGATGAGGATAAAGATGGGGATAATTGCAGCGAAGGCGAGAAGAGAGAGCCACCACATATCACGGTTACCGTCCACTACGGCGATCGACGCGAAGACAGCGACGATCCAGAGGACAATCGGAGTCGCAGTGATGAGAGCGGTCAACGCAAAGGAGCCGATGAGTGACCCGAGTCGCTTGCGCGTCATCGCCCACGCCTCGCTCAACGTCAGTTTCCTACCGACCGTCATCTGGGAGACAGTCGAGGCCAGCAGGCCCGTGAGGATGCTGGTCCCCGCGAACGTGACGATCCATTGCACCATGCTCGAAATCATTCGCAGGAGGAGAGCGTTGGCCTCATCCGTCGTCGATCGCTGGAGTGCCTGGGGGTCGTTCGCAGCACCGGTGACGGACTCGTATCCGAGGCCCGAGAGCAGGATCGACACGCTGGCGATGAGCGACACCAACAGCATGATGACGACGGTGAAGCCGAAGAGGACCTTCGGGTTCGAACGGATCGCCTCGAAGGCACCGCTGAACAGGTCACCGATCGTGAGAGGGCGCAGCGGGATGATGCCGGGCTTGGACTGCCATCCCCACCGGTTGGTGGTGGAGTAGCCGGATGCCCCGGGCTGGGCGTTGTAGCCCGGCTGTGCGCCGTATGAGGGCTGGGCTCCGTATCCCTGGGCGGCCTGGGGGGCCGCGTAACCCTGCTGGGCTCCGTATCCCTGGGCGGCCTGGGGTGCGGTGTAGCCCTGCTGGGCTCCGTATCCCTGGGGGGCCTGGGGGGCCGTGTATCCCTGCTGAGCGCCGTATCCCTGCTGGGCCCCGTAGCCCTGCTGGGGCGTCGGTTCGCCGGTCTGGGGCTGCGGCGTCCATCCCTGGTAGGGAGCGGACGGATCGGGAGAGGTCCAGGGGGAGCTCATTGATGCCTCCGTGTTGATGGTGCTTCTACAGCGTCCATCCTGCCATATGCGCAACTTGCGCGAAACCTTATCTCGGGGAGAAA
>CATYYP010000241.1 GCA_958415245.1 Schaalia odontolytica
CTCCCAGTCGCTTCACCGGCAGGTGGGCGGGTTGATCGCCGATGCGGGAGTCGACACACTCATTGGTCTCGGCACAGATGCCCACTACTATCTAGAGGGAGCCCCCGACGTGCCCAATCGCGAGGTTGCCGCGGATCCGCAGGATGCCGCGCGGCTTGCCTTGGAACACGCCGAGGACGGCGCAGTCGTCCTCGTTAAGGGTTCTTTCGGTTCGCAATCGTGGCAGGTGGCTGACATCCTGCGGGAGAAGGGAACGACCCGGTGATTGGACTTATTGCCGCGTTTATTATCGCGATGGCCCTGTCCGTGACGGGCACGCCAATCCTCATCCGTTTCCTGGTCATGCACCAGTACGGACAGTTCATTCGCCAGGACGGGCCGACTCAGCACCTCACCAAGCGCGGCACGCCCACGATGGGTGGCGTCGTCATCATCCTGGCAACGGTCGTCGCGTGGTTGATTGGCTCTCTTGTCGCGGGTGCCGGGCCGTCGTGGTCCGGCTTGCTCCTGATCTTCCTGTTCGTCGGTCTGGGCGTGATCGGCCTTCTTGACGACGGCATCAAGATCATGCGGCAGCGTTCTCTCGGTCTGCACCCCTCCGGAAAGATCATCGGACAGGTCGCCGTGGCCTCGCTTTTTGCCCTGGGCACGCTCATCAAGCCCAATGAGTTCGGTGAGTACCCGGGTACCCTCGCGATTTCTTTCGCGCGTCCCACTGCCCTGACCCTGGGCTTTGCGGGCCTCGGACTGGGTATCGTTCTGTACCTCATCTGGACCAACCTCATCGTGACGGCCTGGTCGAACGCGACGAACCTGACGGATGGCCTCGACGGCCTGGCTGCAGGCGTCTCGATCTTTGTCTTTGGTGCGTACACGTTCATCACATACTTCCAGCGCATCCAGGCGTGTACGCAGCTTGGTGCGAACCAGGCGAACTGCTACTCGACGCGCGACCCGCTCGACTTGGCGATCTTCTGTGCCGCACTGATCGGCGCTCTCGCGGGCTTCCTGTGGTGGAATGCTTCGCCGGCCCAGATCTTCATGGGTGACACGGGTGCCCTCGCTCTCGGTGGAGCTGTCGCGGGCCTGTCGATCCTCACCCAGACGCAGCTGCTCGCCATCGTCGTCGGCGGCCTCTTCGTCGCCGTCGTCCTGTCCGACGTCATCCAGATCGGTGTCTTTAAGGCCACCGGAAAGCGCGTCTTCCGCATGGCGCCGCTGCACCACCACTTCGAGCTGCTCGGGTGGAAGGAAGTGACGATCGTGATCCGCTTCTGGCTGATCGCCGCGATCATCGCGGTGGCCGGCGCGGGTATCTTCTACGCGGAGTGGGTGTCCCTTCGATGAGCCGTTTCGCTGCTGTCGTCGGCTGGGGCAAGTCCGGGCAGGGCGCTGCTGGCGCGCTGCTCGCGCGCGACTGGCAGGTGCGTGCCTTCGACGCGCGCGGGGGACAATCCCTCTTCTTCGATGACGTCGCCGGCGTCGATGTTCACGTCGACGACAACCCCGAGACCCTTGCACGCGCGATCGTCGAGGCCAGCCCCGACCTCGTCGTCGTGTCTCCTGGCATTCCCGCGCACCACCCGGTCTTCTCGGCCTGCGAGGCCGCCGGCATCGACCTGTGGGGCGAGGTGGAACTCGCCTGGCGTCTGCAGGAGGAAGGCCCGCACGCGGGTCGCCCGTGGCTGGTCGTGACCGGCACGAACGGTAAGACGACGACGGTCGGCATGCTCGGTGAGATCCTGCGCTGCGCGGGCGCCAAGGCCGAGGAGGTCGGCAATATCGGTACGCCGATTACGCGGGCGATTGACTCCGACGCCGAGGTGTTTGCGGTGGAGCTGTCCAGCTTCCAGCTGCACACGGCGCGGACGGTCTCACCCCTGGCGTCGATCTGCCTGAACGTGGATGCCGATCATCTGGACTGGCACGGAAGCGTGGAGGCATACGCGGCCGATAAGGCGCGCGTCTACGAGAACACGATCCGCGCCTGCGTCTACCCCGCGTCCGATCGACGCGTGGAGCAGATGGTGGAAAACGCCGATGTTGTGGAGGGGGCTCGCGCGATCGGGCTGACCCTCGGCTCGCCGAGCGTCTCTCAGTTCGGCATCGTCGAGGGCCTGCTGGTTGACCGTGCATTCGTGGAGGACCGTGCGCGTCATGCTGCCGCCCTCGCGCACATTTCTGACTTGGCGGGGGCGTACGGCCCCCACCCGTCCGCCGCGGTCGTCTCGGATGCCCTGGCTGCTGCGGCCCTTGCCCGCGCCTACGGCGTTGAGCCCGAGGCAATCGAGGCGGGTCTGCGCGCGTTCCGGCCGGCCGGACACCGTCGCGCGATCATTGCCCACGCCGCGGACCTGACGTGGGTGGACGATTCGAAGGCGACGAATGCGCACGCGGCGCGCGCCTCTCTCGCCGGACTTCCGCCGCGCAGCGCGATCTGGATCGTCGGTGGCGACGCGAAGGGACAGGACTTCACGGAACTGATCCGCCAGGTTGAGCCGACGCTGCGCGGTGTCGTCGTTATTGGCGAGGACCGCGCGCCTCTCGTGGAAGCGCTGCAGGCCGGCGCGCCGGACGTCCCCCGCGTCGAGGTTGATGGCCACGAGGACTGGATGTTCTCGGTCGTCAACGAGGCCGTGGCACTGTCCATGCCGGGCGACACCGTTGTGCTCGCCCCGGCCTGCGCGTCATGGGATCAGTTCGATAACTACGGCCAGCGCGGCGACGCGTTTGCCGATGCCGTGTCGCGTCTGGCGGCCCAGTGGGGGAGCGCCGGTGGCGACGAATAAGCGCGGCTGGCACATCCCGACGATCACGCTGCCTCGCATCCGATTCGGGTCGGGGCAGGAACGCAAGGATGATCCGGCGATGACGTACTACCTCGTCATCGTGCCGGCTCTGCTGCTGTCGGTGTTCGGACTCATCATGGGCTTCTCGGCGCAGACCGTGACCGCGATCGCGCAGGGGGAGAACCCCTACACGGCCTACGCTCGTCCGCTGATCATCATCCTCGCGTCGCTTGTGATTGCGACGATTGTCCTCCTCGTGCCTCAGCGGTGGCTGATGCACCTGGCCCCCGTCATGTTCGTGGGCGCGCTCGGCTTCCAATCCCTGGTTCTCAGCCCACTGGGACGCTCGTAGGGCGGTAATGCGAACTG
>CATYYP010000242.1 GCA_958415245.1 Schaalia odontolytica
GGTGCCAGGTGGCAGGGCGCTGGAGTAGCGCCACGCCTTTTCGGGCAACAGCAAACGGATCGGGCAGGCGCCAGGCTTCGATGCCGGTCAGCGTCGTCGTCAGCCACCATCCCGCCAGCACAAGGGCAAGGAAGATGATCGGTGCCGCGACGGTGAGCGTACCGCGGGGCTTGTTCCGAGTTGCCACGACTTACTTTCCGACACCGGGGGTACGCGCAGCACAGCAGACGCACGGATGCGCCTTATGCACTCCTCCCATCCGGACTTTAACCGTCGGTGCCGGAATTTCACCGGCTCAACCACCCTCGTTCTGTGAAGGCGGGTCGCGGACTATCACCGCCGGTTCGGACTTTCACCGACCCCGGAGTACTCGTGTGCCATTGTGCCACCGACCGTCGCGCTGCGCGAGGCGTATCCGCTATGAAAGAAAAGGCGGCCGGACGGGATCTCGTCCCGTTCCGGCCGCCGAAATGCGTGTGCGATCAGTGTGAATGGGCGTTGGCGAGTTCGCGCAGCGCCTCGACCTCACGATGAGCGTCTTCCGCACGGAAGACTGCGGAACCCGCGACGAAGTTGTCGGCGCCGGCCTCGGCCGCGCGCTCGATGGTCGCACGCGAGATGCCGCCATCGACCTGGATTGACACCTGCAGCCCAGCGGCGTTGATCGCGGCGCGCGTGCGCTCGATCTTCGGGATCATCTGTTCGATGAAGGACTGGCCGCCGAAGCCGGGCTCAACCGTCATGATGAGGATCATGTCGAACTCGTTAAGGATGTCGACGAACGGTGCGATGTCAGTCGCCGGCTTCAGAGCCAGACCGGCGCGTGCACCGATGCGGTGCAGCTCGCGCGCCAGGCGCAGCGGTGCCGCCGCGGCCTCTGCGTGGAAGGTGACGGACTCACAACCGACCTCCGCATACTGCGGAGCCCAACGATCCGGGTCTTCGATCATGAGGTGAGCGTCGACCGGCAGAATACCGGACTTGACGACAGCCTCCGCGACGGGCAGACCCCACGAGAGATTGGGGACGAAATGGTTGTCCATGACGTCGACATGAGCGATATCCGCTCCTGCGATCTTGGTGAGCTCACCGTGCAGGTCAGCAATATCGCAGTTGAGAATCGACGGGCTAATTGTGGCGTTCATAACGCATATGCTAGCGCCTGCGCAGGCAAGCCACAAACATAAGATCCGTGCCGAAACGGTGATCCCAGAGCTGGAGCGTCCGACCGCTAAACCCCTTGATGACGCCCGCAGATGCCGGCACGTCCAGCGCTTCGGGTGCGCATTCGTTTGCGAGCGCCACGGTGTCAAGCAGTTCAACCTCACCAGCCTTGAGCAGACGCTCGATCTGTTCACGCGTCTCGGCCGCGTGCGGCGAACACGTGATGTACGTGAGAACGCCTCCGGGACGTGTCAGCGCGACTGCTCGATCGAGGAGTTCGCGCTGTAGAACGGTCAGCTCCGCGACGTCCGCGGGCGTGCGGTTCCAACGGGACTCGGGGCGTCGGCGCATCGACCCCATGCCCGAGCAGGGGGCGTCGACGACGACACGGTCAAAAGAGCCGAGGGGCCATGCGCTCTGGCCCCCACCGAACGTACGACCGTCGCCGCTCACGACCTCGATGGAGTCGAAACGGCGTGTCGTGCGCTCCACGAGGCGGGCGCGGTGCGGGTGCACCTCGTTGGCGGTCACACGTGCTCCCATGCCGGCAGCGAGGCCGGCCAGAAGCGCGGCCTTACCGCCGGGACCCGCACATAGGTCGAGCCAGCGCTCGTCGGAGCCACCGTCGAGCGGTGCGGACGCGGCGATAAGCGCCGCAAGCTGTGATCCCTCATCCTGGGCGCCGGCACGGCCGTCGCGAATCGAGGGCAGGCGCGCGGGATCGCCGGATCCGAGGAGCACTGCATACGGAGACACGGCACCCAAGGCGACGCGCGTGTCGAGAATATCCTCAGCCTCGTCGGCAAGTTCGTCGACGCTCATCAACGACGGGCGGGCCACCAGAGTGACTGTGGGAACCTCGTTATCAGCCTCGAGAATGTCGAGAAGCTCATCCTCGGCGTAGCCGTGGGCCGTCAGGGCGTCGCGGAACGCAGCGACCATCCACGCCGGGTGCGAGTAGCGCACGCCGAGGGCTTGATCCTCGTCGGCGATGGCATCCATAGCTGCCTCACGCTCGGATGGATCCTCGCGAGTGATCGAGCGCAACACGGCATTAACGAAACGCACGGGGCCATCCGTCAGGTGCTCTCGTGCAACGTCCACAGTCGCTGACACAGCAGCATGATCAGGCACTCGCATGTCGAGCAGCTGGTGGGCGCCCATACGCAGGATGACGAGCGCGCGCGGATCGAGATCAGCCAGTGGACGATCGATATGACGGGAGATCACCCAGTCGAGTCGGCCGATCGCACGTAGCGTGCCGTGGACGAGCTCGGAGGTGAAGGCAGCATCGCGATCGGAGAAGTGACCGTCGCGCCGGGCTTGACGCAGAGCCTTCGGCAACACGATGTTCGCGAACGCGCCCTGGGTCTCGACCTCGTGAAGAACGTCGTAGGCAATACGACGGGGCTCATCGGCCTTGCGCAGCTTGCGGTAGCCGTCCGCGTAACGCCTCTCGCTCATCGCTCTCCCTCCAGCTCTCCGCCAAGGCGCATGTCTTCGGAAGGCCGCGCTCCCCTCGCCCAGGCAGCCGCGTCCATCCAGGACTTACCGGCCGGCGCCACATTTCCGAGAACGAGAGCGCCGCTCGTACACCCGACGGTGACCTGCTTCTTCGTCACTTCGAGCTGCCCGGGAGCGAGATCGTCACGGTCCACGGGCGTTGCCTTGTCGAGCTTCATGCGTGCCCCGCCCGGCAACACCGTGTAGGCGCCGGGATTGGGCGTCACAGAACGAATGACGCGATCCTCGTACCCGGCATCGTGCGTGAAGGACACGTAGCCGTCGACGTGCTCGAGGCGGCGAGCGTGCGTGACGCCCTCGGAAGGCTGCGGAGTAGCAGTCGCGCTGCCAGCGGCGAGCGCATCGACGACGCCGAGCACCTGGTCCGCCCCGGCCTCGGCCATGGATGAGAGCAGCTCGCCTGCGCTCTCATGTCCGATCGGAACCTCGACGCGCGAATAGACGTCGCCCGTATCCAGGCC
>CATYYP010000243.1 GCA_958415245.1 Schaalia odontolytica
CCGTGGGAGGCGCGGGGATCGGCGAGGCGGAGAGCACCTCGTCAAACGACGGCAGCTTCTCGTCGTCGCCGCTGCGTTCGGGCGTGGGAGCCATCGGTTCCTCCGTCTCGTCGGGTGTGTGTCCCGTCATTATCTCAGCTGGTGCGGGGGTGGGCGTGGAGGACGCTGCCAGGATGTTCACCACAGCGCCGGGCACGCGCAGGCGGGTGAGCAGCGGGCGCATCATGACGGCGGATTCGCCGGGTGCGGCGAAGCGCAGGACCAGGAGGTACACGAGGCCGGTCAGCGCGGACACGAGCGAGAGCTTCACGCCGGCCAGCGCCATGCGGCCCAGCGTCGACGAAATCTCGGTGTGGATGCCCATGAGCCACAGGAGACCGAAGCCCACGAGGCCCGCGACGATCGCTGCGGCCAGGTAGGACACGTAGGAGCGCAGCAGGCCCGCGCGGTCGACGTAGTGGTTCTCGCGCGACACCCACACGACCGCGATAATGCCCTGGGTCAGGCGGCACACGGTCTCGCCGAGCGCGGCCGCGACAACCCACCAGCGGGCGCCGGTCAGGGCGTACATCGACCAGCCGACGATCACCTGGAGGATCGTGGGACCGATGCCCATGAGGAAGACGGGCTTGACGTCCTCGTAGGCGAAGAAGACGCGCTGGCTCATGAGGACCATGCCGGTCGAGGCGACGCCGGGCATGAGCGAGGCGAGGACGAGGGCGTAGCCGGTCACGGCCTCGGGATCCCCGCCCTTGGCCGCCATCGCGATCTCCATCATGGGGACGGAACCGGCCATCAGCATGGCTGCGGCGACGAGGGTCAGCGACGTAATAGTGCGCACGCCCAGGTGGTAGTTGTCGGCCACCGCGCGGTCGTCGCCGTCAGCGACGGCGCCCGCCATGCGGGTGAAGATCGCGGTCGTCAGCGACACCGTGATGAGCGATTGGGGCACCATGAAGATCATGAACGCCGTCGAGTAGGCGAGGATGCCGACGACGCCGCCCTGAGCGCCGTTGCGGCCGATGAAACCATCGGCCATGGCGGCGAGGTTGTTCGTGGACAGGACGCCCACCTGGGACACGCCCAGGGTCGCGAACGTCCATCCGGCCACGCGTGGCATCGACCCGAAAGAGGTTCCGCGGAAGTGGAAGTCCGGCTTGAAGGAGACTCCCGCCCGACGCATCGGCCACAGCAGGCACAGGGCCTGGCAGATGACGCCGAGGGTTGCGGATCCGGCGAGGACCCAGAACTGTGCGCCCGTCAGGTCGCCCGCGGGAATGCCACCGTCCGGTGCGCCGCCCCAGATGGCGAGGAAAGCGCCGAGGCCCGCGATGCCCACGACGTTGTTGACGACGGGCGCCCACATGTAGGGCCCGAAGATCTCGCGCGCGTTGAGTAGCTCGCCGAGCAGGTTATACAGGCCGTAGAAGAACAGCTGCGGCAGGCACAGGAGGGCAAAGAGAATCGCAAGGTTGCGAATGTCCTCGGTGTAGCCCGCGGCCGTGATCATCACCAGGACGGGGGCGAGTACCATCGTCGCGAAGGTGACGAGGAAGAGCAGGGTTCCCGCGAGGGTCAGCAGCCGGTTAACGTAGGTGTCACCGTCGTGGCGGCGCTTGATGGCGCCGACGATCTGCGGGACCAGGACGGCGTCGAAGATGCCGGAGGCCAGCAGGTTAAAGACCGTGTTGGGCAGCGTGTTCGCGGTCTGGAAGGCGGCGCCGACGCCGCCGGCGGTCGCGCCGACCGCGGCGATGAGCATCGCGTTGCGCACGAAGCCGAGGATGCGCGACACCATGGTGCCCGACGCCATGAGCGCCGATGCCCTCAGGATCGATCGGCGAGGCGTGTTCGAGCTCATGGGGTCTCCTTCGTCGTTGCTGTCTCGGTTTCAGTGGTGATGTCTGTTGTGTCGGCGTCGCTGGATGCGGCCTGCGCCTTGCGTGCGGCCCTCTTGCGCAGCGAACGCGTGATGCCGGCGAGGAAGAGCAGGCCGAAGAGCGAGGCGATCACGGCGGTGATCGCATCCTCCCACCCGGCGCGCATGCGCACGGTCACGGTCTGGGAGTCGTCGAGGACGACGCCGTCGGGCGTGGTTACCTTGTACGTGACCTCGATGTCGCCACTGCCGATCGCACCCACGGGCACCTCGACCGTCGTCGCGCCCTGCGCGGCGAGTGTCTGGGATTGGGCGGGGGTGGCGCGCAGACGCGGATCGTCGGGCACGAGGGTGACGTCGACGCGCACCGGCCAGGGCAGGTTATTGCGCACGAGGACGGGGAAGTTCGCTGACTTGTTAATGAGGTTGACGGCCGAGGAGGGCTCGACGGTCACGGCGGAGAGCATCGTCGTGACCTGCGAGGTGACGGCAGTCGCCGCGTCGAGCTGCTCGGAGGGGGTGAGCTGCGCGGCCAGGGCTGGGAGAATCTGGGGGGTGACGGAGGCGTACACCGCGTCGGCGTCGTCCGTCGCGTTCGCCAGCGGTGTGAGCATGGTCAGGGACGAGGCCATGGCCGAGATCGCGGTCTCCGTGTCGGCCTCGAGGACGCCGGCCCCGACGGTCTGGCGGTCGACGTCGGTGGGTTCACTGGCGGCCATCTCGCTGAAGGACATGGCGCTCACCCAGCGGGGTGAGAACAGGGCCTTCGTGCGACCGGTGAGTCGCTCGTTGATGACGGTTCCGCGCTGGGCCGCAGCGAAAATGGTGCGCGAGGAGGCGGGGCGCTCGCGGGTGATGATCGCGGTGATTGCGGTGAGGGCTTGTTCGGCGTCGAGCTCGTCGCCGCCGGACGCGTTCCACGACAGGAGCGCCGCGATGTCGCTCTGCTGGGCGAGGGTGCGTGCGCCCGTCCCGTCCGTCGAGGTCTCGCCGGTGGCGGGGTCGACGTTGACGCGCGCGTAGGAGGTGAAGGGAACGTCCTCGGCAGGGGTCAGGGCGCCGACCGGGGCGATCGTGATCTGGTTCGAGGAGGAGAATCCGGACAGGAACGACGTACCGAAGGTCGTGTCCGCAGGCCAGGCGACGTTACGCAGGATCGAGGGGCCGGAGTCGGGTGCGGCGGTCGTCGTGGCGGACTGGCCGGTGGTAGACGTGGATGTGCTCGGCGTGGGAGTGGCC
>CATYYP010000244.1 GCA_958415245.1 Schaalia odontolytica
GCGCTCGCCCCCTGAGATCTGTGCCCGTGTGCTTGACAGGGGAGTGGCGGACAGCATATTGTTCAATTGTTGAATGAAAGGCTGTTAGCCCTGTTGAAAGGTGTCGTATGACCACCCTGACCGCTTCCCCCGTCGTCGCGCGTGAGAACCGTGTTCTCGCCGACCGCCTCGGTGGCACGATCGCCCGCGAGATCGCTCTGGTGGCGGCTGGCACGATCGCCATGATCGTCCTCGCCCGCATCTCGATCCCGCTGCCCTTCACGCCCGTGCCCGTCTCGCTCGGCACGCTGGGTGCCCTCTCGGTCGGCACGACCCTCGGTGCGCGCCGAGGCCTCGTCTCCGTTGCTGCGTACGCCCTCCTCGGCGTCGCCGGCGTCCCGGTCTTCACCGGCACGAACGTCGGCTGGGCCTTCGCATCCTTCGGCTACATCCTCGGCTACCTCCTCGTCGCCGCGATCGCCGGAGCGGCCGCCCAGCGTGGTGCCGACCGTCGTATCCTCACCATGGCGCCGACCGCCGTCGTGTCCCTGTTCTCCGTGTACATCCTGGGCCTGGCCTGGATGATCCCCTTCGCGCACATGACCCTCGAGCAGGGTCTGATGAAGGGCTTCGTGCCCTTCATCATCGGCGACCTGGTGAAGGCCGCCGTGGCCACCGGCGCCTTCCCGGTGCTGCGCTCCATCTTCCGCTGAGCCGCACGCTCCAGCGCAACGCGAGTCGGCCTCGTCCCCATGAGGGGCGGGGCCGTCGCCGTATCTGGGCTGCGCAGTGGTGACATGCGTAATGGAGCGCGACGGGGCGGGGCGCGCGCGGGTACCATTGGCAGGGTGAACGCTTCTGACATGCATCCCGTCCTCGTCGTCGACTTCGGCGCGCAGTATGCCCAGCTGATCGCGCGCCGCGTGCGTGAGGCTAACGTCTACTCCGAGATCGTCCCCCACACCATGAGCGTGGCGGACATGCTCGCCAAGGAGCCCGCCGCCATCATCCTGTCCGGCGGCCCGTCCTCCGTGTACGAGGAGGGTGCGCCCTCCGTCGATCCCGCGATTTTCGAGGCCGGCGTGCCCGTGCTGGGCATCTGCTACGGCTTCCAGACGATGGCCCACGCCCTCGGCGGCACTGTCGGTCGCACGGGCACCCGCGAGTACGGGCACACCGAGGCTTCTGTCTCCGGTGACTCCTGCCTGTTCGGCGGCACCCCCGATGATCAGATCGTGTGGATGAGCCACGGCGACGCCGTCCAGGGCGCACCCGAGGGCTTCACCGTCACCGCGTCCACTACCGAGACCCCCGTCGCGGCCTTCGAGTCGCGCGAGCGTCGCCTCTACGGCCTGCAGTGGCACCCCGAGGTGGGCCACTCCCAGTTCGGCCAGGACGCGCTGAAGAACTTCCTCTACGAGGGTGCCGGCCTGGAACCCACGTGGACCGCCGGTTCCATTGTGGACGAGCAGGTTGAGAAGATCCGCGAGCAGGTCGGCGACGCGCAGGTCATCTGCGCCCTGTCCGGCGGCGTGGATTCCTCCGTGGCCGCGGCCCTCGTGCACAAGGCTGTCGGCGACCAGCTCACCTGCTTCTTCATCGATCATGGCCTGCTGCGCGCGGGCGAGCGTGAGCAGGTCGAGAACGACTACGCGCGCGGCATGGGCATCCGCGTCATCACGTGCGACGAGTCCGAGCGCTTCCTGTCCGCCCTGGCCGGCGTCACCGAGCCCGAGGCGAAGCGTAAGATCATCGGCCGCGAGTTCATCCGCTCCTTCGAGGCCGCCCAGAAGCAGGTCATCGAAGAGGTTGGCGCCGCCGGCGGCGAGGTGAAGTTCCTCGTCCAGGGCACCCTGTACCCCGACGTCGTCGAGTCCGGCGGCGGCGAGGGCGCGGCCAATATCAAGAGTCACCACAACGTGGGCGGCCTGCCCGAGGATATGACCTTCGAGCTGGTCGAGCCCCTGCGCACCCTCTTCAAGGATGAGGTGCGCGCGGTCGGCCGCGAGCTGGGCCTGCCCGACTACCTGGTGAACCGTCAGCCCTTCCCGGGCCCCGGCCTCGGCATTCGTATCATTGGCGAGGTCACGCGCGAGCGCCTGGACATCCTGCGCGCCGCCGACCTGATTGCCCGCGAGGAGCTCACGGCGGCCGGCCTGGATCAGGAGATCTGGCAGTGCCCGGTCGTCCTGCTCGCCGACGTTCGTTCCGTGGGCGTCCAGGGTGACGGCCGTACCTACGGCCACCCGATCGTGCTGCGCCCCGTGTCCTCCGAGGATGCGATGACGGCCGACTGGACGCGTCTGCCTTACGACGTCCTGGCCCGCATCTCGACGCGCATCACCAACTCGGTGCCCGAGGTCAACCGCGTCGTCCTCGACGTGACCTCCAAGCCCCCGGCCACCATCGAGTGGGAGTGACGCTCAAGCTGAGCTGAGCTCGCAGACTGATAGCCCCGGCCTCGTCCCTGAATCGTGGGACGAGGCCGGTGTTTTGTTATCGGGTGAGCGTGGCTAATGCCTGGCTGACTCGGTGTGCGTCGCGCGGAGAAAGTCTGCCGATCCTGCCTGCGGTGCCGAGGTAGGTCGGTGGTAAGAGGGCTATTCGGTCTGCTCGTACGAGAGATGGTTTCGAGAGCCCAGCTTCTTGCCAGTCGTCGAGGGGAGTGTCGAGTGGAAGCGAGAGCTTGTTCGAGGCGCTGGTGATCATCGCAGCCAGGAGGCCATCGGGTGAACAGGTGAGAACGAGGACCGGGCGAAACTTGTAGCCACGGTCATCGAAGTTAAAGCGCGCGTGCCAGATCTCCCATGGAGCGGGCGCCGCCTCACTCGCCGTCATCCCAGTCTCCCGGGAGTCGCGCGACTCCATTCGCATCCATGCTGGGGCGATATGCGTAGCGATCGAGTCCGTCAAACGTGGGAGTCTCGGGGCGCATGTCGAAGGGGAGGCCTCCTACCTCAATCGACTTGGCCAGGAAGATGTTGATTGCGTCCGACAGGCTAATTCCCCAGCGTGCGTAGACAGCTGCGGCGTCGGCCTTTATCTGTGCAGTTGTGCGGGTCTTCACCTCAGCTGTGCGGGTCATCGTCGGCATAGTCGCTCCTCTCGGTAC
>CATYYP010000245.1 GCA_958415245.1 Schaalia odontolytica
GTTTATGTGTGCAGGATTTGTCGATAGTGCGAGGTTGCGCGATAATATTACCGGTAAGTAAGGAGGGTTCTTGTGAACGCAGCGCAGCAACCGACGCTGATGCGCATCCCGATGCGCACGCTCAGCCGTCAAACGCGTTACGCCCTCGAAGGCGTCGACGACATCCTTGTGTACAAGGTAGCGATGACGACGCGCTTCCGCGGCGTGACTCGCCGCGAGGGGCTCCTCCTGCACGGACACGCCGGTTGGGGAGAGGCCGCACCCTTCTGGAACTATGACGATCTGGAGTCCTCGCGCTGGCTGGCCGCAGCCCTCGAGTCTGCTCGCCGTTTCCCGCCGGTGCCTCGTCGCAAGTTCGTGCCCGTCAACGTGACGATCCCCGTCATTTCGCCGGAGGAAGCATACGAACGCGTGAAGGCCTCGGGCGGGTGTGCGACCGCGAAGATCAAGGTCGCGGAGCCCGGTGTCAGCGTTGGGCGCGACTGTGCGCGCATCGCCGCCGTCGCCGACGCCCTGCGTGAGACCGTGGGCGGGCAGGCGATGATCCGCCTCGACGCCAACGGCGCGTGGGAGGTCGATGAGGCTCGCGAGGCAATCCCGGCAATGGCCGCGGCCGCCGGCGTCGTTCCCATCGAATACGTCGAGCAGCCCTGCCTGACGGTGGACGAGCTGGCCCAGGTGCGCCGATCCGTGGACGTGCCGATCGCCGCCGACGAGTCGATCCGCCGTGCTGAGGACCCCCTGGAGGTGGCCCGCAAGGAGGCCGCCGACGTCGTCATCATCAAGGTTGCGCCACTTGGAGGCGTGCGCGCCGCCCTGAAGGTCGCCCGCAAGAGCGGCCTCGGCGTCGTCGTGTCCTCCGCCCTCGAGACGTCCGTCGGCCTGTCGGTCGGCGTCGCCGCCGCTGCCGCCGTGCCCGGTGTGCCCCGGGCCGCCGGACTGGCCACCGCCTCGTTGCTGGTGGGCGACGTGACCCAGCCCCTGATCCCTGAACGTGGCCGCCTGCCCGTGGGGCGCCTCGAGCCGGACCGGGAGCTCATCGACCGTACCCCGGTCGACGGCGACCTCGTCTCCCGCTGGGGCATGCGCCTCGAAGGCATGGCCGAGCACCTGAGGGTGGGCTCCCGGTAGGCTGGGCGTATGCCCTCCGTCGATACCGCCAGCGCTATCCTCTCGTCCCTGGATGCCCTGGGCGTCACGCACGTCCTGTACTGCCCGGGTTCGCGCTCCGCGCCCTTCGCCTACGCCCTCGAGGCGGGCTCTTTCGGCGGGGATGCGCGCCCCATCCTGGATGAGCGCGGCGCCGGTTTCGCGGCCGTCGGCCTGGCGCGCACCGGAGCGCTGCCCGCTATCGTCGTCACCTCCGGCACCGCCGTCGCCGAGCTGGCCCCCGCCGTCCTCGAGGCCTCGCACGCGCGCCTGCCCCTCCTGGTCCTGAGCGCCGACCGCCCCGGCGAACTGCGCGGCGTTGGAGCCTCCCAGGCGACCCGCCAGTCCGGCTTCTTCGGCACCCACGTGCGCGCGAGCGTTGACCTGGAGCCGCAGGAGGCCTCGCCCTCCCTGGTCGGCCACCTCGCCCGCGCGGTCGCGGCCGCCTGCGGGGCGCCGAGCGGCACGCCCGGTCCCGTGCAGATCAACGTCGCCTTCCGCGACCCGCTGACCCCCGTCCGTCCCACCTCCGACTCAGGGGACGAGGTCGGGGCGTCGTTCGTCCCTCGCCCGACCCGGGTGATGGGTGCGCCTGCCGTACCTGCGCGCTGGGAGGACGTGGTTGGTCCTGCCGACGCCGGGCTGATTGTCGCGGGTGAGGGTGCCTCGCCTCGCGCCCGTGAGTGGTCGGAGGCCTCGGGCTTCCCGCTGCTCGCCGAACCGGCGTCGGGCGCGTGGAGCGGCGGGGGAGTGACCCCCTTCGAGCAGTCCCTCGTCAGCTCGCCGCTGGGGCGCGAGGTCGACACGGTCGTCGTGACCGGGCGCCCGACGCTGTCCCGCCCTATTCAGGCTCTGCTCGCGCGCCCCGACGTGCGTGTCGTCGTTGTCGATGCGCACGCCCCGTGGGTGGACATCTCGGGCAACGCCTCGGTCGTCGTCGCCGACCTCGAGCCAGCACGCGAGCCGATCCGCGCCGCTCAGGCCGAGTGGGCCTCTCGCGTGCGCGAAGCCGCCCGCGACGCCGGCGAGCGCATCGAATCCCTGCTCGCCTCCGGCTCCGGGCGCACAATGCTTGACCTCGCTCGAAGCGTCGCCGCCTCGACGAGCGGTCCCCTCGTGCTGGGAGCCTCCAACCCCGTGCGAGCCTTCGACCTCGCTGTCCCCACGCTGGAGGGGCGCATCGTCCACTCCAACCGGGGACAGGCCGGCATCGACGGCACCATCGCGACCGCCGTCGGCATCTGCCTGGGCTCCGGATACGCGGGCGAGGCCTCGGCTCCCGCGGGCGAGCGCGTCAGCGCCGTCATGGGAGACCTCACGGCATGTCACGACGCCTCCTCCCTCGCCCTGGCGGCGAGCGTGGGCGCTCACCTCGACATCATCGTCGCGGACGACCAGGGCGGCGGCATCTTCGCCACCCTCGAACACGGGCGCGCCGCCAGCGCCGAGGCCTACGACCGTTGGTTCGGCCTCGCTCAGTCGGTGGACTACGAGGCGCTCGCGGCCGCGTACGGCGTGGCCTTCGCGCGAGCCGACGCGCCTCGGGAACTGGAGTCGTTGCTCGCCGACCCCACCAGCGGACCGCGGTTGATTCACGCGCCCGTCGAACGCGCTGCGCACCTGTACCCGGCTATCCGCGACGTGCTCTCCTGACGGGACGCGTGTTCGCTGTGAGGTTGAACGGTTTACAGGAAACTTCCAGGACGCTTTCAGTGGCCCTTTGAGGAAACGGCCCATACTGGTGGGCAGATAACGAACTGACACCAGAGGAAACCATGACTCAGCCTCATATTCCGGCCCACGATTCCGACTTGGCGCGCGACGCTGAGACGGCCTCGGCCCCCACCTATCCGCAGCGCTCGACGGCGCAGGATCACTCGGCCACCCAGGAGCTTCCGGCCGCGCAGGACGCCACGCGCGAGATGCCCTCCGCCACGACG
>CATYYP010000246.1 GCA_958415245.1 Schaalia odontolytica
CCTCCATGTCAGCCTTGCCGCGCGTCATGGCGTACGCGAAGGTGAAGCCGAAGGACAGGACGAAGACGAGGACCTCGAGGGCCAGGTAGGCGGGGATCGACTCGGGCTTGATCGACACGAAGCCGACGAAGCCGGCGGCGCCGAGGGCCTGACCGCGCACGTTCAGCAAGGCGACGCCCGCGGAGCCGATGGCAGCAGCGGCCATGGCGCAGAAGAAGGGCCAGCGCAGACGCAGGTTCACACCGAAGATCGCGGGTTCCGTGATACCGAAGACGGCGGACGCGCCACCGGCGCCGGCCAGGCCCTTGAGCTTGGCGTCGCGAGTCTTGAAGAAGACGGCCAGGGCGGCCGCGCCCTGCGCGACGTTCGCCATGGAGGCGACGGGGAAGATGAAGTCGCCGTCGCCGCCGTTGACGGGCAGCAGCGGGATTTCGATGGCCGGGAAGGACTGGTGCAGGCCGGTCACAACGATCGGGCTGTAGACGAGGCCGAAGAGAAGACCACCGAAGACGCCGAGGGTCGAGTAGGTCCAGTTAATGCCCCAGGTCAGGTACTCGGCGGCCACGCGGGTGACGGGGCCGATGATCGTGAAGGCCAGGAAGCCGGTGACCAGCATCGTGATGAGCGGGGTGAGCAGGAAGTCTGCGGTGCCCTTGAGGACCTTGTGCAGGCTCTTCTCGATGAGGCACATGACGTAGGTGACGGCCAGGGTGGGGATAACCTGCGCCTGGTAGCCGATCTTGGCGACGTCCATGCCGAAGATGTGCCAGTAGCTAACCTGCGCCTCACCGGCGAGTGCCGCGCCCGTATTCCAGGCGTTGAGCAGGTCGGAGGAAACCATGGCCGCGCCGATCGCAGCGCCAAGGTAGACGTTGCCGCCGAAACGCTTAGCGGCGGAGAAGCCGACGAGGACCGGCAGCGAGGCGAAGGCCGCGGAGGAAACCATGTTGATGAGGGCCGCGTAGTCCGCGATGCCCGGGTACATCTGGGTCAGCGACTGCTTGCTGAAGAGGCCCTCAGCGGTCATGACGTTGTTGATGGCCATCATCAGACCGCCGGCGACCAGCGCCGGGAGGATCGGGACGAAGATATCGGCGATCATCTTGATGAAGCGCGAGAAGAGGTTGCCGCCCTTGTCGGCTTCTTCCTTGGCCTCGTCCTTGGAGACCTCGCGCACGCCGTGGTTTGCGACCATCTTGGCGTAGACCTGGTCAACATCGCCGGGACCGACGATGATCTGGAACATGCCGCCGGCGGCGAATGTGCCCTTCAGATCTTCGTTGTCATCGAGGGCCTGCTGGTTGATCTTGGATTCGTCCGCGATCACCAGGCGGAGACGGGTTGCGCAGTGTGCTGCTGCGCTGATGTTGGATGCGCCGCCGACTGCTTCGACGACCTCTCCTGCCACCTTGGCGTGATCCATTGCCGACCACATTCCTTTCTCAAAACCCCACGCGCAACGCCATTGTTACGCCGCGCTGGGCGGTGTGTAGCAATCGATTGACATACTACGGGTGACAGAGTCCTCAACGCAAGGCGCGTCGGGCATCGTCTCAGGTCAGAGCATGAGAGACCGCCCACATACGACGAGGCCGTGGCCACCAGCGCAGCCACGGCCTCGTACGCGGGTCGCTCAGTCGGCGCGCGCTGCGCTCACGTTCGTCACGGAAGCGGCGCCCGTAAGGGTCACGCCGGAGCCGTCGCCGTTCAGGAAGCTGCGGGTCGTGAAGACGCGCGAGCCGTCACCCAGATAGATCTCGGTGATCGATCGGTCGTGGAGGATTTCCACGCGGCGCGCCTCCCCCGGCTCCAGGGTGACGACGCGGCGGCCGCCATGGGGGTAGCGCGTACCCGTCAGGTCGACGGTCAGACGCCCTTCTTCAAGAGTGATCGCCAGGCCAGAACCTGAGCCAATACCCACGGACAGGGCCCCCTCGTAGGAGGCATCGAAGGCAAGCCTCCACGAGCGTGAGCCAGCGAGTTCCACAACGCGCGCCCCGGCCTCGTCCCCGGGAGCACCCTCAAGCTCGGCGTGTACCAGGGGCAGGCCCGGCAGGTACGGGCGAGCGATCACGCGGCCACCGCACAAGGTCAGGGCGCGCGGCGCGGTGAAGCAGTGCACCCAGCCGCCCGTCTCGATCGAGGGCTGGTCGTCCTCGCCCGCGTTGCCCGCCCACCCGAAGAGGAGGGTCGGCGCCCCCGGGTCCGAGGAAGCGGATCGCGCCATGATCTGGGGAGCGTAGAACTCGGTGCCGCGGTCGAGCTCCTCGAAGGAACCGTCGGCGCCCCGGAACTCGGTGCCCACGAGCTCGCCGACGATGGCGACGCACGGGAAGACGTTCTCGAATCCCTCGCGCTCAGGTGAGATGCCCTGCGGGCAGAAAATCAACACGTCGCGGGCCTCACCCGAATCCTCGTCGACGAGACGCACCAGGTTGGGACACTCCCACATGTAGCCGAACGCGTCGAAGGCACCACCGGCGTCTGGGAAGGTCATCTCACCCTCGCACTCCCACGCGCGCAGGTCCGCGGAGCGGTAGAGCAGGGCCGCACCCGTGAGGTTCTCACGCTGGACGCCGAGCAGCATGCGGTAGGAGCCGTCCGCGTCGCGCCAGACCTGCGGGTCACGGAAGTGCGCCGTGTAGCCATCGGGCTGGCGGCCGATGATCGGGGGCACCTGCTTGTCGAAATGGACCATGTCTGTCGTGGTGACGACGCATTGGGTGGCCTCGCGCTCCCCCGTGTCGGGGTCCTTGTAGTTGCCGGTGTACCACAGCTCGACGTGGTCACCGACCTCGATCGCCGTGCCCGAGTAGGCGCCGTTCGCGTCCTGGTGGGTGTCGGGCAGGATCGCGGGGGCGTGGTAGTCCCAGCGGGTCAGGTCAGTGGAGGTGGCGTGCCCCCAGTAGACGAGGCGGCGCGGGTGCTCGGGGGTGTACTGGAAGAAGGCGTGGTAGGTCCCGTCGATCTCAATGAGGCCGTTCGGGTCGTTCAGGCGGCCCACCGGGGGCGCGACGTGAAAGAGCGGGTAGTCGGGATCTTG
>CATYYP010000247.1 GCA_958415245.1 Schaalia odontolytica
TACCTGCCCTGGCCTCGTCGAAGAGTGACGAGAGGCCCCATGTCAAGACTTGTCGGACAACGTGGGCGCGCGCGGGAGAGAGGCCTCGGTTACAGTGGGGGTGTCCGATTCTGTATGTCTCACGCGGGAGTTGTCAGTGGCTGCATCTTCACCTGTCAGCACCGATCGCATTCGGGATTTGCTGCGTTCCCGGGACGTGCGTTTCGGCGACTACAACGAGGGCGAGCTGGCGTATCTGACGCCGAACGCCGCTTTTTTCTGGAATGCGACGAACCCTCAGATTTTGCAGTTGCGCGCTCAGTGGCGTGGGATTGCGCGCACGCCGGAGCAGTTCGGTGAGCTTGCCCGCGAGATCGCGGCCTGCAATTCGACGCGCACTGGCCCGAAGGCGTACTTGGCACCCCTGGAGGATGGCACGCAGTACGGCCTGATCGCGGAGTGCAACGTCGTAGTGATGTCGGGGCTTACGCAGGCTCAGTTGGATAATTTCTTTGAGACGTCCATGTCGATGATCATGGGTTTCTTCGCGGATCTTGAGGTGACGTTGCCCGGGTTCGTGGATTGGGATTCCCAGGGTCGGGAGGTGTCGCTGTGAACGTTCCGTACGTGGTGCCCGAGGATGAGGTGACCCCCTACCCGGCCGATTTTGAGCGAGTCGTTCAGGCCGTGCGCGAGATGGGTTACGCGCTGGACGTGATCGAGAAGGGTCACGCGGCGGGCGCAATTTTTGACGAGATTCCGTTCCTCGTGTCGTTCGATGCGGCGGGTCGTTTCCTGTCGATTCGCGCGCTGTGGGAGTCGGATCTGCCGGCCGAAAGCGCGGAGCCTGCACTTTTTGCAACCGCAGACAACTGGAATCGCGAGAAGTATTTCCCGACGGTGTACACGGCGACCTCTCCGGAGGGGACGCTGGGCGTGTACGCGGATTTCGTGGTGGACACGGAGGCCGGCCTGTCGGACGTGCAACTGCGTGACGCGATTTCGTCGGGTATTTCGACGGGTATCGCGGCGATCCAGTACGTGAAGGAGTCCGCCTCCGAGGCGCTGGGGCTCGGTGAATCCGGGCGCGAATGAGCGCTGACCTCTCACCCGCTTCTGAGACGTCTTCGTCGAACGAGGCCGGGGCTTCCTCGCCCGATCGGGCGCAGCAGGGCCTATCGTCTCCTTCTCCCGCACACCTGCTCGATGTTCTGGAGCGCATGAGCGCCGGGGACGATCGGTTGCTCGGCCACGTGACACTGCCGGGCCGATCGGGAAAGATCGCGGATTGGCCGCAGTGGGTGTCGCCCGCGGTCGTGGACGCGTGGGCGCGGCGCGGCGTGGAGCGCCCGTGGATTCATCAGCGCGAGGCCTTGGACGCTGTGCGCGAGGGCCTCGACGTCGTGCTCGCGACGGGCACGGGGTCAGGCAAGTCGTTGGCCGCGTGGACGCCGATCCTCTCCGACCTGGTGGAGGCCGAGGATTCGTCGCGTATTTCCGCGATCCACCGCCGCCCGACGGCCCTCTACCTGGCTCCGACGAAGGCTCTGGCGGCGGACCAGCTGGCTTCGCTCATGGCGCTGCTCGGCCAGGACGACAAGCCCACCGACGCACAGGCGAGCGCAGACGCGGAACGGAGCCCCAGCCTCGTCGATGAGCGTCTGCGCCGCGTGCGCGCGACGACCGTGGATGGGGACACGCCGCGCGAGGCGAAGGAGTGGGCGCGTGCGGGGGCTGACCTGATCCTGTCGAACCCTGATTTCCTGCACTACGTGATGCTGCCGTCGCACCAGCGGTGGTCGCGTTTCCTGGCGTCGCTGCGCCTCATCGTCATTGACGAGGCCCACCATTGGCGCGGCGTGACCGGCTCGCACATTGCGCTGGTCGTGCGTCGTCTGCTGCGCGTCGCCCACCACCTGGGGGCGGATCCCCGCGTCGTCATGCTGAGCGCGACCGTGCGCGACGCGGCTGCGGTCGGGCGTGCGCTCACGGGGCGCGACGCGGTCGCCATCACCGAGGACGGCTCGCCGGCGGGCGCCCACGAGCTGGTCCTGTGGCAGGGCGCGATCATGGCCGACGAGTCCGAGGTCGATATTTCTTCCTTCCTGGAAGCCCTCGACGCGCCGCCCGGCACGGCCACACTCAAGGTCCCGATCGTGCGGCGCAGCGCCGGGGTCGAGGCCGCCAACCTGGCCACCGCCTTCGTCGAGGAGGGGGCGCGCCTGCTCGCTTTTGTACGTTCGCGCGCGGGGGCCGAGGCCGTGGCCGCTCAGGTGCGCGACCGCCTCTCGGCGCGCGGTTCCGCGAACGCGGGCCGGGTGGGCGCATATCGCGGCGGATACCTGCCCGAGGAGCGCCGAGCGCTCGAGGAGGCGATCCGCACAGGAGGAGTGCGGGCGCTCGCCACGACGTCGGCGCTGGAGATGGGCCTGGACATCTCGGGGCTGGACGCGACGATCACGGTCGGCTGGCCGGGCACGCGCGCGTCCCTGCGCCAGCAGATCGGCCGCTCGGGTCGCGCGGGCGCGCCCGGAACCTCCGTACTCATCGCCTCCGACAACCCACTGGACGCATACCTAGTGCGCCACCCGGAGCACATTCTCGGCGAGGTCGAGGCCTCCGTCATCGACCCCTCCAACCCGTGGGTGCTGGCACCGCACGTCGCCGCCGCGGCCGCCGAAATACCGATCACGCCGTCCGATATCATCTACTTTGGCCAGGAACTGCGAGGCGTGACCGAACGCCTCGTCGCCGACGGGCACCTCAAGCGCAGGCCCGCAGGGTACTTCTGGGACGCCACCAGGCGCGAGCGCCCCAGCGACCTCACCGACCTGCGCGGAGCCGCCGGCGACGTTCAGATCGTCGACGCGGCCACCGGCACCGTCGTCGGCACCATCGACCAGGCCTCCGCCGACGCCCACGTCTTCCCCGGCGCCATCTACATCCACCAGGGGCGCACCTTCCACGTGCTCTCCCTCAGCTCCCTCACCGCGCCCACCGCTCCCGCCACCCAGGGGTGGCCGCGCGCTCTCCTGCCCGAGGCCGGGGCGGCACCCGGGGAAC
>CATYYP010000248.1 GCA_958415245.1 Schaalia odontolytica
GTGCGGAGTGTTCCGGGAGGTGGGAGTGGCCTCATCGACGAGGCCGGGGCGCGTTCGCTCGCGGGTTTCCGCTGGGTTAGACGCGGGCATTGTGAGCGGTGTGGATATGAGTGGCACCCCGAACAGGACTCGAACCTGCGACCTCTTGCACCGGAGGCAAGCGCTCTATCCGCTGAGCTATCGGGGCAGCTCGGTCAGTTTAGCAGGCTTTCATACATCCACGCGGAACGGTGATGTGTGCCATACTAGTGGACGTTGCTTGTTTGAGAACTCTTCAGGAGGATCCCATGCGCGTTCATATCGGCACCGATCACGCCGGTTTCGAACTCAAGGAAAAGGTCGTCGCGCACCTGCGCGAGGCCGGTCACGATGTCGTCGACCACGGCGCCCACACCTACGATGCCCTCGACGACTACCCGCCGTTCTGCATCGAGGCAGCCCAGGCTGTCGTCGATGAGCCGGGTAGCCTCGGCATCGTCATCGGCGGCTCCGGCAATGGCGAGCAGATGGCCGCCAACTGCGTGGAAGGCGTGCGCGCTGCTCTCGTGTGGTCGGATGCGACCGCGCGCCTGGCCCGCGAGCACAACGACGCGAATGTCGTGGCCGTCGGCGCCCGCCAGCACAGCGAGGAAGAGGCTCTGGCCCTCATCGACGCCTTCCTGGAGACCCCCTTCAGCGGCGACGAGCGCCACCAGCGCCGCATCGACCTGATGAAGGACTACGAGCGCTCCGTGCGCGCCTGATAGCCTCTGGCGTTGATGCATGCGCTTCTTGCGCTAATACATACGAGGCGGGGCCGGTGAATGATCACCGGCCCCGTTTTGTGTGCCTGCTTCGGCAAGGCCCTCAGACCGCGCGGTACCCCCAACTTGTCTGCCCTATGAGGCGGCGTCCTGCTCTTGTGCTTGAGAGTTCATGCCGCTGAGTTGTTTCGTGTTACAAACGTCGTCAATCTGAGCGACTTTTTGTACGTCTCCCCGGGCGATTGTTACAAACGTCGTCAATCCGCCCGATATTTCGCCAGAAATCGCGTGTTTTGGGCTTGGATTGACGACGTTTGTAACAGGACCCCGTATTGAACGATTGAAAATGCTCCCATTTGACGACGTTTGTAACATCGGGCGTCCGGGGCGCGATCGTCCGCACAGGCGCAGCAGGTTTCGTGTTGCCTGGTCTGATGGATCTTGCAGTCCTCGCCGCCGTCTCCAAACGGCAGCTCAGCAATATCGCATGCAATTACCCAGTGAGTCCTTCAAGCTGTGGTAGCAGATCCTTGAGATTGCAGCGTTTCCGAGAGCACGTCGGTGCAGGCAATCGTGGAATTGCATGCGACTTTGGGTGTGGGTGGCCGCATAGGCGTATCAGTGGGGGAGGTGCTTGCTACACGAAATCGAGGACACCTTTGCCGACGGCACATCTCTGAGGGATGAAACCGGTGACACCTTTGCTAGCTCGTCGTCATCGCGGTTTGAAACCGCCGTCACCACTGCGGGTGAAAAATAGCTGAATCAGGACGCGTTTCGACCTGCAAAGGTGCTCGCGGTTTCAATGAGGTCTGATTGGATCCCCGCAAAGGCGTCAGTGGTTTCAATGGTGGCTTAGTGGGGGCGGGAAAAGTGCCGCCGGCCGCCACTCCGGCCCAGCAAGGCCCGTGGCAACCGACAGGCGGCCCCAGCCCCGGCCTCGTCCCTTAGCCCTGGCCGGTGAGGGTGAGGTACACGAGGAACAGGTTGAGGGCGACGATGACGGCCGCGATGAGGAAACCGGTGACGCGCAGGGGGCGATTGTTTGCGTAGCTGCCCATGACCTCGGGTGAGGCGGTGAGGCGCATGAGTGGGATGATCGCGAAGGGGATGCCGAATGACAGGGCGACCTGCGAGACGACGAGCGCCCACGTGGGCTCGGCACCGGCACCCAGAATGATGAGCGCCGGGATCAGGGAGACGAGACGGCGCGCAAGGATGGGCACGCGAATGTGGAGCAGGCCGTTCATGATCTCTGAGCCCGCATAGGCGCCCACCGACGTGGAGGCCAGGCCCGAGGCCAGCAGGCCGACAGCAAACACTGTGCCGACGATGGGCCCGAGCGTGGAGGAGATCGCGGCGTGCGCACCCTCGATCGTGTCGGTGCCGCTTTGGCCGGCGAGCGCCGCGGCGGCCAGGAGCAGCAGGCCGATGTTGACCAGGCCCGCGATGCTCAGCGCCCAGTAGATGTCGATGCGGGTCGCGCGCAGCAGGCGTGAGAGGTGTCCCGAGGAGTGGCGGGCGTCGCCGGTGGAGGGGCCGAGCTCGTCGGCCTCGTGGTCGTTGACGAGGGAGGAGTGCAGGTAGACCGCGTGCGGCATGACGGTCGCGCCCAGCATGGAGGCGGCCACGAGGACCGAGTCGGTGCCCTGGAAGCGAGGAACGAGTCCGCCGAGCATGCCCGAGGGGCTGGGCGGCGCGACGAAGAGGCCCGCGAGGAATCCGAGCGTGATGATGATCAGCAGGCCGACGATGATCGTCTCGAATTGGCGCTGTCGTCCGCCACCCTGGACGAGGAGGAGACCCATGGAGACGATGCCGATGATGATGCCGCCCCAGAGGAGTGAGATCCCGAAGAGGAGGTGGAGGGCGAGTGCGCCGCCGATGACCTCAGCGAGGTCGGTTGCTGCGGCGACGATTTCGGCCTGGATCCAGAAGGCGATGCGTCCGGCTTTGGGCATGCGCGCGCCGAGCAGGGAGGGCAGGGATTGTCCGGTGACGAGGCCGAGCTTGGCGGAGAGGTATTGGATGACCATCGCGAAGATGTTCGAGGCCACGAGGACCCACACGAGCAGGTACCCGTAGCGTGCGCCCGCGGTGATGTTGGCGGCGACGTTTCCGGGGTCGACGTAGGCGACGGCCGCGACGAAGGCGGGGCCGAGGAGGGGGATGAGCTTGTGGCGCTGCTCGGTGTCCGTGGCGGTCACGGGTGTTCCTCACTGCTGACGAAAAACGTTCGGTTACCCGAAACTTTACCCGTCTTGAGGCTCGTGGGGTGG
>CATYYP010000249.1 GCA_958415245.1 Schaalia odontolytica
CCTTCGCGACGAGCGCCCTGCCCATGTGGGTGGCCGCGCTTCTCGTCGCCGGCACGGGCACTGTGGCCGGGTCGATGCGCATTGCCTCCGTGGGTCTCCTCGTCGTCGTGGGCGCGGCGGCCCTGGGCGTGGGCGTTCCGCTGGTCCGCGTGGCGCTCAAGAAGGGGCCGGCTGAATACGGCGCGTGGTCTCTCATGCTGGGCGCCGCATGGATCCTCATCGCCGGCGCGGGAGCGTCCCTGCGCGCCTTCGGGGCGGCGGACGCGACCGGACTGCGCTCGGCTTTCCTCGCGTGGATGCCGATCCTGGGCGCTGCCGGGCTGGGCCAGCTTTTCGTCGGCGCGCTCACCTACCTGATGCCCGTCGTGATTGGCGGCGGCCCGTCCGCAGTGCGCGTCGGCGTCGGCGTGCTCGAGGCCGGGGCACCCATCCGGGAGGCCGCTCGCAACGTGGCCGCGGTCCTCGCGCTCGCCGTCGCGGCCCTGGACGGAACATCCGCCGAACGCCTCACCATCGCCGCGTGGGTGGTCCTGCTGGCCACCTACCTTGTTGACATTGTCCTCATGGCCCGCTGCGGCGTGGCCCAGGCGCGCGCCAAGCGCGACGCCGCTTCATCCCCCACCACACAAGGAGGCAGCCGTGGCTGACCTGAACCTGTCTGCTTCGCCGTCGTCGGGAGGCGAGAAGTCGAAGACCCCCGCCCCGAAAGGCACCGCGGCGGGAACCCCCAAGCTGCGCATGAGCCCGACGGGCGATCACTCGCCGGTGAGCCGGACGGCCGGAGCGATCGTCGGCGTCGTCTCCGTTGTGGCGCTCGCTCTCGCGATCTTCCTGTCCAACCCGTCCGCGCCCACGACGCAGGGCACGGGAACGGGGACCGGGACCACGGCCTCGTCGGTAACGCCGACCGGACACACGACCCGCGTGTCGGTGGGCGTCGACGGCATGGCGTTCACGCCGAACCACATCGAGGTGCCGGTCGGCGACCGCCTCATCGTCGACTTCACAAACTCGGGGGACCAGCGCCACGACCTGGTGTTCGAGACGGGCGTATCCTCCGGATCGCTCGCCGCGGGTGAGACGAAGGAGCTGGACCTCGGCGTCATCTCCGGGGACGTCGAGGGCTGGTGTTCCCTGCCCGGACACCGCGAGATGGGCATGACCCTGCACGTGCAGGCCACGGGCGCGTCCTCGTCCTCCTCGGGGACCTCGGCCTCGGGTAGCCACGCCCACCACGGGCACGACGGGCACGACCACGGCCAGGACGCCGCCGCGGGACCGGCCACCCCGACCGCGCTGACGGACTACGCGGCGACGATCGACGCGCGCGACCCTGTGCTGCCGCCGGCCACGAACGAGACCGAGCGTCACTACACCTTCACGGTCACCGAGCAGACCGTCAACGTCACGAGCTCTCTCACGCGCGAGTCGTGGACCTTCAACGGGGACGCTCCCGGCCCGATCCTGCGCGGACACATCGGCGACACCTTCCACATCACGCTCGTCAACAACGGGACGATGAGCCACTCGCTGGACTTCCACGCGGGCCTCGTCGCCCCCGACAACGTCATGCACTCAATCGAACCCGGGCAGACCCTCGAGTACACCTTCGTCGCAAAGAACGCGGGCATCTGGCTCTACCACTGCTCGACCGCGCCCATGTCGATGCACATCGCGAACGGAATGTTCGGCGCCGTCATCATCGATCCGACCGACCTGGACAAGGTCGACCGCGAGTACGTCATGGTCGCCTCCGAGCTCTACCTGGGCGCGGACGGGCAGCCCGCTGACGCCTCGCTCCTGTCGGCCCTGCAGCCCAACGCGATGGCCTTCAACGGCGTGCCCTTCCAGTACAAGGCGCACCCGATCCAGATCAAGACCAATGAGCGCGTGCGCGTGTGGGTCATGGACGCGGGCCCGAACCTGGCGACCACCTTCCACGTCGTCGGCACCCAGTTCGACACCGTGTGGCGCGAGGGTGCCTACGTGATCCGAGGCGGCGGAAGCGGCGGCGGCTGGGGACAGGTCCTGTCTCTGGGCGCCGCCGAGGGCGGATTCGTCGAGTTCACGCCGCTCGAGGCCGGCCACTACGCCTTTGTCAACCACGCTCTCTCCCTGGCGGAAAAGGGCCAGCTCGGCGTCTTCGAGGTGACCGACTAGACCTTTCCCCGCTCCCCGGCCACGGCCTCGTCCTTTTGACGAGGCCGTGGTTTTTTCGCGGTCTCCCCTCCCCGCGCGGAGGGCCCGAATGGTTACGTACGCCCCATTCCGCTGGGCTTTCGGCACAACGCCCCGGCGATAGAATGGATGGATGCTCGGCACCTATCTTGACATTCTGCGTTACCGCCAGTCCTGGAAGTTCTCCGCGGCTGGACTTGTGCTACGAATGCCGATGTCCATGGTGGGGCTGTCGACGATCCTCATGGTGCGCACCGAGTACGGCAACTACACGCTGGCCGGCGCCGTCTCGGCGGTCAACATCATCGTCATGGCACTCTGCGCGCCCATTCTCGCGCGCCGCGTCGACCGCTACGGGCAGCTGCGCGTCATGGGCCCCGCATGGACGATCTCGGTCCTGTCGATGTCCGCGCTGGTCGCCGCCGTCTTCATGCACGCTCCGGCGTGGACGCTCTTCATTCCGGCCGCCCTCGCGGGTGCCACGTGGGGTGCACCCGGCGCGCTCGTGCGCTCGCGCTGGTCGACGATCCTGCACAAGCCGGGCCAGCTGACGACCGCCTACGCCCTCGAGTCCGCAGTCGACGAGTTCGTCTACATCGTGGGCCCCGTGCTCTCCACGGTCTTGGGCACCGCCGTGCACCCGGCCACCGGCCTCATTATCTCAATCGTCAGCCTGGCGGTGGGCGGGGCTCTCTTCCTGTCGCGCCGCGACTCCGAGCCCGCGATCATCCCCTACGATCCGAGCGCCCCGCGCGAGTCCGTCATCCGCAAGCCCGTCGTCCTCGTCATGGCGGCAACCTACATCGGCATGGGCA
>CATYYP010000250.1 GCA_958415245.1 Schaalia odontolytica
GTTTACCCTTGGAGGCGATGAGTGACTCGACTTCTTTGCCTGACCTTGGTTTCCTGATCGGCCCCGACGGGGGCTTTCAGGACGACTACGTGCCGCCGGAGGTGCCCGCCTTTGATGTGGAGGACGCCTTGGGTTCCGACGCGTGGCCGGAGATCGCCGTGCCGGGTGGGGCATCGGGTGCGCCGTCGGCGTGGGAGCCTCCCGCGTCCTCGGGTGGTTTTTCGTCCGGCTGGGAGCGTTCCTCGCGCCCGGGCGTGGACCCCGAGTCGCTGACGCGCGGCCTCAACGATCGTCAGCGCGAGGCCGTCACTCACGCGGGCTCGCCGCTGCTGATCCTGGCAGGTGCGGGCTCCGGTAAGACGCGCGTGCTCACGCACCGCATCGCCTACCTGCTGGCCACGGGCCGTGCCCGGGCTGGGGAGATCCTGGCGATTACCTTCACGAATAAGGCGGCGGCCGAGATGCGCGAGCGCGCGGGCGCTCTCGTGGGTGACGACGCGCGTCGCATGTGGGTGTCGACCTTCCACTCGGCGTGCGTGCGCCTGCTGCGCTACGAGCATGAGGCGGCAGGGTTGTCCTCGTCTTTCACGATCTACGACGCCCAGGATTCCCAGCGCCTCATCCAGATGGTCCTCAAGGCCATGGACGTGGACATCAAGCGCTTCACCCCAAAGATGGTCGCGGCGCGCATTTCGGACGCGAAGAACGAGCTGGTCGGCCCGGCGCGCTACGCGGAGACGGCGGGCAAGGACCCGGTCTCGCGCATCGTCGCGGACGCCTACGTCGAGTATGACAAGCGCATGCGCGCCTCGAACGCGCTGGACTTCGACGATCTCATCATGCGCACGGTCGACCTGCTGCGCGAGAACCCGCTGATCGCCGAGCACTACCACCGGCGCTTCCGCCACATCCTCGTGGACGAGTATCAGGACACGAACCATGCGCAGTATGTCCTCGTGCGCGCCCTCGTGGGGGATGGCAAGGATGGCGTGGAGCCCGCCGAGCTGACGGTCGTGGGCGACTCCGACCAGTCGATTTACGCCTTCCGTGGCGCCACGATCCGCAACATCGAGGAGTTCGAGCGCGACTTCACGGGTGCGCGTACGATCCTGCTCGAGCAGAACTACCGCTCGACGCAGAACATCCTGTCGGCCGCGAACGCGGTCATCGCCCGCAACACGGGGCGCCGCGCGAAGAACCTGTGGACGGCCTCGGGCGACGGCGCTCTCATTACGCTGGATGCCGCCGATTCCGAGCACGACGAGGCTCGCTTCGTCGTCGGCGAGATCGACCGCCTTGCGGACTCGGGCGTCGAATGGGGCGACATCGCGGTCTTCTACCGCACGAACGCGCAGTCCCGCGCGCTGGAGGAACTCCTCGTGCGCCAGGGCATCCCGTACCGCGTCGTCGGCGGCACCCGCTTCTACGAGCGCCGCGAAATCAAGGATGCCCTGGCGTACCTTCAGGTCATCTCTAACCCCGACGATACGGTCGCGGCCCGCCGTGTCCTTAACGTTCCCAAGCGCGGCATCGGTGCGAAGGCCGAAGAGGCGATCGCCGCGCACGCCGCCCACTACGGGATCTCCTTTGGCGCGGCCCTGCGCCACCTGTGGCTGCGCGCCGGCTGCCCCGCGGGTGAGGGCGAGGGGATCGACGTCGACGCGCTCGCTCGTTCCGCTTCCCCGGACGAGGCCTCGGCTGATTCTTCTGCTCCCGTTTCCTCGGATGGATCGGCGGGGGAGACCCCTGCTGCGAGCGATGGTGCGGATGAGAGCGCGGCTGCGGCCCCGGCCTCGTCCCCTGCCGAGAGTGCTCCCGAGACTGCTCCCGAGGTCCTCGGGATCACCCCGCGTGCCGCGAAGTCGGCGGCCGCCTTCTGGGGGCTCATCGAGACGCTGCGCGCCGCGGAGGCACGGGGTGCATCGCAAGCCGACATCCTCGAAGAGGTGCTGGACCGCACCGGCTACCTGGCTGAACTGCGCCGCAGCGAGGACCCGCAGGACGCCTCGCGCGTGGAAAACTTGGCGGAACTGCACTCGGTTGCGGGTGCCTTCGCGGCCGATGCTCCGGGCGGGACCCTCGCGGACTTCCTCGAGCGCGTCGCCCTCGTGGCCGACTCGGACCAGGTTCCCGCGGAGGGTGAGCGCGGCGGGCAGGTCACTCTCATGACCGTACACACCGCGAAGGGCCTCGAATTCCCAGCCGTGTTCGTCACCGGCATGGAGGACGGCACTTTCCCGCACCAGCGCAGCCTCGGCGACGAAAGCGAACTGGAGGAGGAACGCCGCCTGGCATACGTGGCGATCACGCGTGCGCGCGAACGCCTCTACCTGACGCGCGCGGCCGTACGCAGCGCCTGGGGGACTCCGCAGGAGATGCCACCCTCGCGGTTCCTCGACGACATCCCCGCCGAGCTCCTCGACGTGCGCCGTGCGGCCACGTCGGGGGAGCGCATGCGCGCGTCCTACGGCGGTTCCTACGGGTCCGGATCGTACGGCTCGGGTTCCTACGGGCGCTCCCGTCGCTCCGAGGGGCGCGACCCATGGGGCGATACCGACACGGGTGCCTTCGGCTCCGGCCGTGGCGGCGCCTCTGCCCAGCCCGCAGGGGTTCGTAAGGTGACCCGCATGGGCGTGACTCCCGCTGCTAAGCCCGCCGAGGATAAGCCGGTGCTCTCCCTCAAGGTCGGCGACCGCATCAAGCACGCGACCCTGGGGGCCGGCACCGTCACCGGCATCGAAGGCGAGGGGTCGCGCACCGTGGCCCGCATCCGCTTTGGCCTGGGCGAGAAGCGCCTGCTCGTGCGCATGGCTCCGATGGAGAAGATTTCGTAGCGTATCCCGGCTAATGCCCAGCGCTGCTCGGTCTGCTTGTGGCCCCACGGGTGTTCCGGGCGCCGGAGGCCCCGGCCACCCGCGAGGCTAGGCGGCCTCACTTCGTTCGGCGCCGCGCCTCGAAGCCCGCCCGTGCCCTCCGGTCCCTCC
>CATYYP010000251.1 GCA_958415245.1 Schaalia odontolytica
AACCTCGTCGAGGAACTCGTCAACCTCGTCCTGGTCGTATCCCTCGCGGAACTTGACGTACTGGAACTTCTTGTTGAGGACATCCTCGGTAGTGAGCAGGGCCATTTCTTCGCCTCTCGGTCGTTTCGATTGGACGCGCGGAACCCGCACGCCTGGACGACCGGGAAGGCCGCCCGCTATCACGTCACGAAAATAATAACTGAAATTGTCACACTAGCAACATCCATCACGAGGTGAGGGTCGTGTTTGTGGGACCTCTCATCCCCCTTTTTGGGCGCTACAGGCTCAAAAAGTACAGGAAAGTAGCGAAGCGCTGCACAACGATAAGCACCAGGAATAAGAGCATGAAACCGACATCGATTGCCATGCCTCCACCCAGGCGCAGGGGTGGAACGAAGCGTCCGATCCACCGAATCGGAGGATCAGTCAGCGTGTAGAGAACATTCGCGAGGACCAGCAGAATTCCGCTCGGGCGCCATCCGCGCGCGAAAAACTGAACCCAGTCCAGAATGACGCGCGCGAACAGCACCATCATGTAGAGGTTGATGAGAACGCTCAGTCCCCACCCGATCCAGCCAAGAATGGCCACGAGCGACCTCAGCCCTGGTTGTAGAGGGAGCCGCGACGGCCGGAGGTGTTATCGCCCGCAACCTCGACCGTAGCCGGGGACAGGAGGAAGACACGGTTGGTGACGCGCTCGATGACGCCGTGCAGGCCGAAGGTCAGGCCGGCTGCGAAGTCAACCAGTCGACGCGCCTCTTCCTCGCCCATGTCCGTGAGGTTGATGATGACGGGCGTACCATCGCGGAACGCCTCACCGATCGTGACAGCGTCAGAGTAAGCGGTGGGGTGGATCGTCACGATGCGAGTGAGATCCTCGGCCGGCTCGTCACGGCGAATGCTGGTCAGGGTCGGACGGGACACGGGAGTAATGTCGGCCACGGGAGCTACCTCTTCCACCTCGTCGAATTCGTCGAATTCATCGATGGGCTCCTCCGGTGAGTACCAGCCCATAAACTTACGTGCGCGTGCACCGAACGACTCGCTCATTGTTCCTCCTTCAGCCGATGCATAGCCACAAGCTACAGTTACCGAGCGGCATCGCCGAGCAGGGCGCTCGGCGCGTCGCAAGGACCGCGCCGGCGAGCCTCGTCACGGGGTGTTTCAGCGCCGAACCATGGCACGGAAAAGCCGCCAACCCACGGCCCATTCAGAGGCATAGGTGCCAGTCAGGCGGGAAGGATGATGAGCGCCTGGCGACCGCAGGAAGAGTCGGCGCGATAGGAGAAGAGGTCGGCGTCCTCGAGGGTGCACCGCTCGTCGATATCCACTCGCACGCCCCGGGCTCCCAGGGTCGAGGCTGCAGCGCGGGGAAGGTCAAGGGCAGGGGTGTCCCACGACGTGACAGAACGGATGCCGGGCATGAGTTCTTCGCTCTCATCGGCCATGTCGGCGGGTACCTCGTAGCAGCGCCCGCAGATCGCCGGGCCGATCAAGGCATCGATCGGGCCGCCGTCGAGGGTGCGGATGCACTCAACGGTCTTGTCAAGGATTCCGCCGAGGAGGCCGCGCCGACCCGCGTGCACGGCTGCGACGATCCGACCGGAGGCGGCGGAGAACACGACGGGCAGGCAATCCGCGGTCTGCACGGCGAGGGCAGGAGCCTGCTGCCAGCCGCGGGCGTCGACGATGATACCGTCGGCATCGACGGGTCCCCACTCCCCCGTCGCAGGCTTACCGAGCGCCTCTCCGGAAGCCGCCAGAGTGGGCGCGCTCTCGCCTCGAACGATGAGTTCCACCCGGGTCGAATGAGTCTGATCCATCCAGACGATATCGCGTCCGAGCGTCGCCGCCAGGGAACGCCTGCGCTCACGCACAAGCAGTTCCTGGTCGCCCACATGCAGGCCAACATTGCCGCATAGCGCACCGGTGCCCGGGTCCACCTCGGTGAGGTGGACCCGGGCACCGGCCCAGAGCTTGTCACTCATCAGCGCAGGAAGGGAGGAATATCCAGCTCTTCCTTCTCGGGCGCCTCGGGGTAGACGCGAGGAACCTCGAAGGAGTGCTCGGACTCGGACTCCTCGTACTCGGCGGCAGCGGGCGTCTCGACGGGGGCCGGAGCGGCCTCACGAACGGGAGCCGCAACATCGGCGCGGTGCTGCGGGCGACGCGTCGACAGCTGAGTGATGCGGGTGGTCTCGGCGGCCGGAGCCTTGGCCTCGGGAGCGGCGGGACGCTGCTGCGCCACCGGAGCAGACACGCGAGCAACGTTCGGGCGCGACAGTGCCGTATCCGTGGCCTCGTCGAAACCGGCAGCGATGACCGTCACGCGGATCTCGTCACCCAGAGCATCGTCGATGACGTTACCGAAGATGATGTTCGCCTCGGGGTGGGCTGCCTCGCGCACGAGCTGCGAGGAGCTGTAGACCTCTTGCAGGCTGAGGTCGGAGCCGCCCTGGAAGAACATGAGCACGCCGTGGGCGCCGTCGATCGAGGCTTCCAGCAGCGGGGAGGAGATGGCGCTCTCGACGGCGCGCAGCGCACGATCCTCGCCGGTCGCCGCACCGATACCCATGAGGGCCGAACCGGCGTCCTTCATGACCGACTTGACGTCGTTGAAGTCCACGTTGATGAGGCCGGGGGTGGTGATCAGTTCGGTGATGCCCTGGACACCCGAGAGGAGCACCTGGTCGGCAGCACGGAAAGCGTCGAGCACGGAGATGTTCGCGTCAGAGATCTCCAGGAGACGATCGTTCGGGATGACGATCAGAGTGTCGACCTCTTCGCGCAGGGTCGTCACGCCGCCCTCAGCCTGAGCCGCACGACGGTTGCCCTCGAACGAGAAGGGACGGGTCACAACGCCGACCGTCAGAGCGCCAGCATCGCGGGCGATCTTGGCGACAACGGGAGCGGCACCGGTACCGGTGCCACCGCCCTCACCGGCGGTCACGAACA
>CATYYP010000252.1 GCA_958415245.1 Schaalia odontolytica
GTGACAGTGGGGTCAGAACAGAACTAAGGCTATCCTTGGTTGTGTACTCGTGTGCGTCATGTTGATAGGAGAACAATGAAACGCGCGATCGTAGTCGTCTGCTCGTGGGCAGCAGCTCTCTCTCTGGCCGCCGCCTACCTGGCGATCGGCTGGGGCATCGATGATATTGCGGGACGCAACGCCTGGTCGACCTGGTGGATCGGCGTTCTGGGGGCCCTGGGATCGGGCGTGTTCGCGTGGGCGGTCAGCGCCCTGGGAGCCGCCCAGATGAACCAGATGGAACCCGCGCTGCGCCATTCGATGATCCGCCAGGTATTCGCCCTGGGACCCTCGCAACGCACCAACGAGCGTGCGGGCCGCGTCGTCAACTCCGCCACCGATGGCGTCGAGCGCGTCGCCGCCTACAAGGGCATCTTCCTGGCCCCCATGATTGCGTCGCTGACGACCCCGATCCTCGTCGTCATTGTCGTTGCCCTGACGATCGACCCGGCCGCGGGCGGCTTCCTCGCGATTGCGATCCCGCTGGTCCCGATCTGCGTCATGGGCTTCCGCAAGGCGTTCAAGCCGGTGTCCTCGCGCTATCGCCACGCTTCGCGTCAGCTCGCCGCCAAGGAGCTCGACGCCATCCAGGGCCTGGGCGACCTAGCCCTCATGAACGCGGGTAAGGACATGGGTAAGCGCCTGGCCGAGGCTGCCGAAGAGGTCCGCTCGAAGGTCATGAGCTACCTGGCTGGCAACCAGCTGATCCTCCTCGTCATTGACTCCGTGTTCTCCCTCGGCATGATCACCGGCGCGATCGCCCTGGCCCTCATCCGTTACAAGCAGGGTGCGATCAGCGTCGGCGAGGGTATCTCGCTGGTGCTGCTCTCCTCGATCATGCTCGATCCGCTGGACCGCATCGGCCAGTTCTTCTACATCGGCATGGGTGGTATCGCGGCCAACAAGGAGATTAAGAAGTTCATCAAGCAGACCCCGCCGGTCGTGGACGCCAAGGGTGTCAAGGCCCCAGCCATCCCGCCCCAGCGCGGCGAGATTCGCCTCAGCGGTGTGTCCTTCTCCTACACCAAGGACACCCCGGTTCTGCAGGGAGCAAACCTTACGCTCACCCAGGGCGAGCACGTCGCGCTCGCTGGCCCCTCAGGCGCTGGAAAGTCGACGATCTCGGCGCTGCTGCAGGGATTCCTGCGCCCCACGCGAGGACGCGTGAGCCTCAACGGCGTCGACCTGGCGACCGCGCCCCTGTCGTGGGTTCGCGCCCAGACCGCCGTCGTCGAGCAGAGCACCTACCTGTTCTCCGGCACGCTGCGCGACAACCTGCTCCTCGCCTCTCCCGCGGCCACGGACGACCAGCTGATCGAGGCCCTGCGCGCCGCCCACCTGGGCGAGTTCGTCGACACGCTGCCGGGCGGCCTGGACGCCCGCGTGGGTGCCCGAGGCCTGGCCGTGTCCGGCGGTGAGGCTCAGCGCATCGCGATCGCCCGCGCCTTTCTGAAGAACGCGTCGATCATGATCCTGGATGAGCCTACCGCCCACGTGGACCTGGCCTCCGAGCGCGAGATCCTCGCGTCCCTCGAGACTGTGTGCGCCGGGCGCACGACCCTGACGATCTCTCACCGAGACGCCACCATCAAGGGCGCCGACCGCGTCGCGACCCTGCAGGAAGGAACGATCCGATGACCCGCAGGCAACTGTCTCTTCGACTCCTGTCGATCACGCGGCGCGTCCTGCCGCCCCTCGCGGCCTCCATCGCTGCCCGCATCGTCTTCCTCATGATCGGCATCGCCCTGTTCGCCCTGGGCGGCTGGGCCGTTGCCGGCCTGGCGTCGGGGGAGAGCGCTTGGAGCATCGCGCTGATCATTGTCTGCGCCATCGGCCTGAGCCTCATCAAGGGCCTGGCCCGCTACCTCGAGCAGTTTGCCGGTCACTTCGTGGCCTTCCACTCCCTGGCGATGCTGCGCAACTACTTCTACGACCAGCTTGAGCCCCAGGCACCCGCGGGCACGGATCGCCTGGATTCGGGCGACATCATGAACCGCGTGACGAAGGATATCGACCGCGTCGAGGTGTTCTTCGCCCACACGCTCGCCCCTGTCACGACGGCCATCATTGTCCCGATCCTGTCGGTCGTGTGGATGGGCGGCGCCGTGTCCTGGACGCTGGCCGCCGTGCTGGCGCCCTTCCTGCTGATCGTCGGCGCGGTCATTCCCTTCCTGGGTTCCGGCTCGACCGCGCGTGCGGCGCGTGAGCTGCGCGAGGCGCGGGGTGCGATTGCCGCCCACGTGACCGACTCGGTGCAGGGCGTGCGTGAGGACCTCGCCTTTGGGGCCGAGCAGCGCCGCGAGGCCGAGATGAGCGCCATCGAAAAGCGCATCTCCTCGGGCCTGGGCGCCCAGGGTCGTTGGATCGCGCTGCGCCGAGGCCTCAACCAGGCGGCCGTCGCCCTTGGTATCGTCACGGTCGCCATGGTCGCGGGCTCGAACGTGCTCGCCGAAACGCTGACGCTGCCCCAGGCGGGCCTCGCCCTCGGCATCGCCATGGGCTCCTTCGGCCCGGTCCTTGCGGTCGAGGAGTTCGCCGCGGATCTGGATCAGGCCTTCGCGTCGGCTGCCCGTGTCTTCGCGATCACCGACCGTGCGCCTGCGGTCGCGGACCCGGCCGACCCCAAGCCGCTGACCCCGGGCGACATCGAGTTCTCCGACGTGACCTTCGCCTACCCGACGGACGAGGACGCACCCGCGCCCGCCCCCACGGTCCTGGACGGCGTGAGCATCCGCATCCCCGCTGGGAAGCGCACCGCCATCGTGGGCGCCTCCGGATCGGGCAAGTCGACGCTGGCCTCGCTGCTGACCCGCACGTGGGACCCGGCCTCTGGCACAGTCAGCATCGGCGGTACGAACGTGGCCGAGGTGTCCCTGCGCGACC
>CATYYP010000253.1 GCA_958415245.1 Schaalia odontolytica
TGACATCCACGCGCGGGCACTTTGCGGCGCCCAGCTCGGCCATCTCCTCGATCGTCTGCGGGCCCAGCCACTCGGCCCGCCCGAACACGGACTGGAAGGTCGCCGTCAGAGACCCCATCGCCAGGCCCAAGCGCGACTCGAGGGCGGCGACCGTATGACGGCACTCGGCGCGGTAGGGGTCCCCGGCCTCGTCCATGGCGACCGGGATCGAATGGAAAGACACGACGACGCGGTCCCCCGTCAGGAAGTTCGGACGTCCCACGCGCTCCCAATGGCGCTCGAGGGCGGTCGCGAGCGCCTCGATGTACGCGGGGGCGGCGGGGAAGGAACGGTGCAGGCGCAGCTCGAAGCCGTCGCGGTTGCGGCCGATCCAGCTCGCGACCGCGTCGTTGATCGTCGTCACCGTCGAGGCCGCGTACTGCGGGTAGGCGGGCAGGATCGCCACGCGGCGCACACCATCAGCGTGCAGGCGATCCAGAACCGAGCCGATCGAGGGCTGTCCGTAGCGCATTGCGACCTCAACGCGCGTGCCCGGCAGGCGCTCGCCGAGGAGGCGGGCCTGCTCGCGGGTGTAGTGCATGAGCGGCGAGCCCTCGTCCATCCAGATGCTGCGGTACTTACCGGCGACCTCGCGCGGCCGGACTCGCAGGATGATGCCCTCCAGGATGGGCTTCCACAGGAGCGGGCTCATCTCGATCACGCGGCGGTCGGAGAGGAACTCGCGCAGGAATGCGCGCACCGGGCCGGGCTCGGGGGCGGTCGGCGTCCCCAGGTTGACGAGGACGAGGGCGGGCTGCGCCTCGCCCTGCTGCGCGCGGTTCGACGTCGACGTGGTGGCTGCTGCGTCCTGGGAGTTCGTCACGCCACCAGCCTAATGTTCACTCTCCCCCATGTCGCTGACGCGGTGTCACCTCCCGGTGGGCGTTCGCACTACTCGCACATACAAGGGTGCCCCGCCTGTGACAGGCGGGGCACCCCGACGTTATTTAAGCGAGCCTGCTTGGCTCACTTCCTCCCGGCGGAGGTGTGCGGCTCAGGCCTGGCCGTTCTGCGAACGGATGAACCACGCCTGCTGCTCGAAGCGACGGATGTAGTCGTTGAGGATGTCGGCGGAGGCGGAGTCCTCGGCGTCGACCTTCTCGTGCACGTCGCGCATGGTGCCGACGGTCGCGTTGATGGCGGCGACGGCGAGCTCCTCGGCGTCAGTGGTCTTGATGATCGTCTCGGGGACGGTCGGCAGGGTGTTGCGCTGGGCGACGACCTCGGGCAGGCCGTTGGGGACGACCTGGAGGGCGCGCATGCGCTCGGCGATCTCGTCGGAGGCCTCGCGGGCGATGTCCACGACCGCGTCGAGGTAGAGGTGCAGCGAGCGGAAGCCCTCGCCGGTGATGTTCCAGTGCAGCTGCTTGCCCACGAGGGACAGAGCGGTCACGTCGGTGAGGACCTTCTGCAGGTTGCCTGCGAGAACGTCGGAAGCCTTGAAGCCGGTGGACTCAACGGTCATGTTGTTTCTCCTGTGCATGTGTATTCGGTACGGGGCTCGCCCTTGTGGGGCTGTGCCCTTCAGACATATCCATCTTGGCCCTTTGGTCCCAGGATTTCTAGTGCTATCCACCGTTTAGTCAAATGTTTCACTATCCGTTAGTGACGAGGGAATAATCCTCGGATTTCAGCGTTTTAAGATCATTGACGCTTTCATTTTTCAGGCCAGGTTCGCCTAACCAATGTTGCCCGAGGCCACGGTTGCCTCATGCGATCGTGGCCAACATTTGGGCCCAGGCACCTGCAGGGGCACGACGGCGCAATGCGCCGATATGCAACCAGAGCTTCATCAAACCCTCTCACGCGCACGCGAACCAGCTAATGCGCACGTGGGACCTCTAATCCGCACGTTAACCCGCTAATGCAAACTTGGGCAGCCCCGCCCACGCTCCAAATAGCGGGTTTGCGTGCGAACAATGCACCACGACAGCGATCAATTCCGCCAAATCGCAGACCCATTCAGCCAAAAGAGCCGTTTTTGGACTCTTTTCACCCAATGGGTCTGCACTTTGGCGGCCACACCCCCTCAACTCGCGGCTCCGCCGCCACCAAACGGGGGGGAATTGCATCATTAGAGCTGCGACACACCGGAGATACTCCGCCAGCCAGCTTCTAATGCTGCAAAACCCCCACCACAGCAAGCCTGAAGTGCGCCGCGCTGCATCCAAGACCGGCGCAGGGCCGATTGACGCGAAGAAACTCGCCCAGCGCCGCCCCTCCACCGGCTCTTCCGCGAAAAAGTTCGCCCAGCAAGCACAAAAACGCCGAATTTGGGCCATTTTGAGCGCGCTGGGCGAACTTTTTCGCGCTCACGCCCACCATCAGACCAAGCAGGGCGAACTCTTTCGCGCGCGAGGCGCGACACCATGGCGACATTGAAACCAACAACACCACTGCTCACCCCTAACAAGAAACCGCTGAAACCGACATCACCACTGCACCCGAAAAACGCACCATAAACGCCCGTTTCTCACCTGCAAAGGCGATGGCGGTTTCAATTGAGGCTCGACCTGCGCCCGCAAAGGTGATGGCGGTTTCAAACCCACGCAAACACGCACGAGCAAAGGCGACAGGGGTTTCAGACAAACGGGCCGCCCGGTCGACAGGGCCTGGCTGCGCCGCCCACGGGCGCACCAAGCAGCCCGGCCCGTCAACACATACAAAAACGCCCACCCGGTACCGGGTGGGCGCATCTGAGCCGCCTGTGGGAATCGAACCCACGACCTATTCATTACGAGTGAATCGCTCTGCCGACTGAGCTAAGGCGGCCGCGCCTGCCGTTCCACCGTTTCCGTGGCGTGCAGGCAACGGCACAACTCTACTGGACACATCGCGCCGAGCGCAAACCAGGACACGCCTCAAC
>CATYYP010000254.1 GCA_958415245.1 Schaalia odontolytica
CCATCTGCGTGCGCATGCCCGTGTCGAGCAGCTGCGCCCAGTTCACGGTCACGTAGTCGAGCTCTCCGGGCGCCCATCCGACGGCGCTCATCAAATCGGCAACGATGAGCGAGGGCGATGGACGTTCGTCCGGATCGGGAGAGAGTCCGTCCGCGAGCGCGTCGGCGACCATGGGATGCAATCCGGCGAGGTCGGGATCCCCCTCGAGGACGCGCAGCATTGTGGCAGATACGTCCCCCTTACCGAACGGCGGGCGGCCGGTCGCGCAGGACAGCAACGTCGCACACCAGGCCCACCAGTCCGATTCCTTCGTGGCTCCGTGTCCCTGGAGCAGTTCGGGCGCAGTGTATCCGGCGGTCCCGGACACGAGGCCCGTGCTGGTCAGGTGCTGATCCGACGTCGCCATCGCAATGCCAAAATCGATGAGAACGGGGCCGCGCGGCGAGCAGATGATGTTGGAGGGCTTGATATCGCGGTGAATGATGTTGGCGTGGTGGACCGCCGCAATCGTGGAGGCCAGGTGGTAGGACAGGGCCGCGACGCCGCGCAGCGGGACCGGACCGGAGACGAGGATTTCCGCGAGCGTGGGCCCCTCCACGTACTCCGAGACGACGAAAGGCTGGGAGGCCTCGGTTTCCGCATCGACGATGTGCGCGACGAAGGGCGAGCGCACGGAATTCACCGTGCGCGTCTCGCGCTCAAGCCGCTGACGTGACTCCTCCGAGGCGGCCATCGCCGGGTGCATGGCTTTGAGGGCGACACGCGTGCCGCCCCCGTCTTCGGCGAGCCAGACCGTCCCCGCCCCGCCCGTACCGAGCCGACGGATCAGCCTGTAGCCGCCCAGTTCCTCGCCTTCTTCCACGCCCTCAGCCTACCTGGCCCCTCCCCCATCTGCGGCCACCCGCGCGGGGCGGCCCCGGCCTCGTCCCTAAATGAGACGAGCGAACGCACACTGTCAATCCATCATGTGGCCCGAACTGTACACCCGCGAGCGAGCGTGCTAACTTCGCTATTAGTCGCGCGCGCGGAACGATCCGCGTTCGCACTCCGTGGGCGAAGACGCTCCACGGTCACCCCACTACGGATCGTCCGGCACGTACCTGCCGGTGGGAAGGAAAACTCCATGGCAACCGTTACCTTTGACAAGGCCACCCGCGTCTACCCGGGTTCTGACAAGCCTGCCGTCGACCAGCTCGACCTCGAGATCAAGGACGGCGAATTCCTCGTTCTCGTCGGCCCCTCCGGCTGCGGCAAGTCGACCTCGCTGCGTATGCTCGCCGGCCTGGAGGACGTGAACTCCGGCCGCATCCTCATCGGCGACAAGGACGTCACGGACGTTCCGCCGAAGAACCGCGACATCGCGATGGTCTTCCAGAACTACGCTCTCTACCCCCACATGTCGGTGCGCGAGAACATGGGCTTCGCCCTGAAGATCGCCGGCACCCCGAAGGAAGAGATCAACAAGCGCGTCGAAGAGGCCGCAAAGATCCTCGACCTGGAGCCCTACCTGGACCGCAAGCCCAAGGCCCTGTCCGGCGGCCAGCGTCAGCGTGTCGCCATGGGCCGCGCGATCGTCCGTAAGCCCCAGGTGTTCCTCATGGACGAGCCCCTGTCGAACCTGGACGCCAAGCTGCGTGTCCAGACCCGTACGCAGATCGCCTCCCTGCAGCGTGAGCTCGGCGTCACCACCGTGTACGTCACCCACGACCAGACCGAGGCTCTGACGATGGGTGACCGCATCGCGGTCCTCGCCGGCGGCCTCCTCCAGCAGTGCGGCACCCCGCAGGAGATGTACGAGCGTCCCGCCAACGAGTTCGTCGCTGGCTTCATCGGTTCCCCCGCCATGAACCTGGGCACCTTCACGGTCGAGGGCGAATGGGCAAAGCTCGGCCCCGCACGCGTGCGCGTCTCCGAGGCCGCCCGCGCCGCGATGACCGATGAGGACGGCGGAAAGATCAAGATCGGCTTCCGCCCCGAGGGCCTGGATGTCGTTGAAGACGGCTCCGAGGGCTCCATCCCCGTCGAGGTCGACTTCGTCGAGGAGCTCGGCTCGGACGCCTACGTGTACGGCCACCTGGCCGGCGCCGCCGAGGGCGAGACCCTGGGCTCCGGCTCCGAGGGCACCGGCAAGCAGCTGATCGTGCGCGTTCCCCCGCGTACTGCCCCCGCACGCGGCGGTGTCCTGCACGTGCGCATCCGCGAGGGTCAGCAGCACAACTTCTCCGCTGCGACGGGCGTTCGCCTGCCCGAGTGACGCATAGCGCTCACGCACAGCGATAATCGGCCCCGGCCTCGTCCACTCGTACCTCCAGGACGAGGCCGGGGTTTCGCTATGCCCACATGTGTTCTTGGCCGCGACTAGCGCAGATGCCGCGTCGGGGCTATACGCACGGGGCTCGAGATGAGATAATGATTCTCATGGCTTTGGACATCACGGCGGCCGCAGTCGACCCCGCCCTTCTGGACCTCCCCTGGGATGTTCCCCTGGAGGAGTGGCCATCCAGCCTGCTCGCGGCGCTACCTCGCGGCATTTCCCGCCACATTGTGCGCTTCGTGAACCTGTCTGGCCGCGTGCTCGCGGTCAAGGAGATCGGGCCGACGGTGGCACACCACGAGTACGATCGCCTGCGAGACCTCTCACGCCTGGACGCCCCGGCCGTCCAACCGGTCGCCGTCATCACGGGCCGCAAAAGCCCCGAGGGCGAGGAACTCAACGCGGTCCTCATCACCGAGCACCTGCAGTTCTCCCTCCCCTACCGCGCACTCTTCTCCCTGTCGATGCGTGAAGACACCGCGAGGCGCCTCATCGACGCGCTCGCCCTCCTCCTCGTTCGCCTCCACCTCCTGGGCTTCTACTGGGGCGACGTCTCCCTGTCGAACACGCTGTTCCGCCGCGACGC
>CATYYP010000255.1 GCA_958415245.1 Schaalia odontolytica
CGAGCTTCGCTCGGCGCGTCGTCTCGAAGCCCGGCCAGGCCCCGCCACCGCCCACCGGCACCGCAGCAGGTCCCTCCGGAGCCCTCCACACCAGTGGGGCCTGGTGTGCTGATGGGTAGTGCACTGGAGGGCCTACGTCTGCACGCGCGAAAAAGTTCGCCCTGCTCGGTCTGGTGTGGGTGTGAGCGCGAAAAAGTTCGCCCAGCGCGCTCAAAATGGCCCAAATTCAGCGTTTTTGCACTTGCTGGGCGAAGTTTTTCGCGGAAATGCCGGTGGAGGGGCGGCGCTGGGCGAGTTTTTTCGCGCCAACCGGTACTGTGCCCAGGTCTTGGATACGATGCGGTGTACTTCAGGGTGGCTGCGATGGGGGTTTTGCGCCATGCGAAGCCTTCTTGCGGCGTGTCGCCGGCGTGTCGGAGGCTTGGATGGCGCAATTCTCCCCCCCCGTTTGGCGGCGGCGCAGCCGCGACTTGAGGGGGTGTGGTCGCCAAAGTGCAGACCCATTGGGCGAAAATCGCTGAAAATGGCCTGTTTTTGCTGAATGGGTCTGCGTTTTGGCGGATTCGGTGTCTGTCATGGTGTGTTGGTCGCACGCAAACCCGCTATTGAGAGCGTTAACCCGCTATGTTGCATGCAGACCCGCCATTGTGAGCGTGGGCGGGACTGCCCAGGCGCGTATTAGCGGGTTAACGTGTGGATTAGAGGGCCCACGTGCGCGTGGATGCGGTGTGCCCTGGTGATATTCCGTGTGCAGTAGCGTCCCGCAGCCGCCCGCGGGCGTCGCAGGCAGGCCCGCGGGCCCTTCGATGCCGCGCCCCCACGGATACGACAGAGGCGGGACCCCGAAGGATCCCGCCTCTCGTTGCGTGCGGTGGCCGCGCCGTCGGCGCCGAAAAGTCGGCGCCGATAAGTCAGCGCTAGAAACTCAGCGCCCGAGCCTCAGCTCGGTAACAACGGCCGCGGTCGTGTTAGGCGCGAACGCTCAGTTCTTCCACCAGCCCTTGACGGTGTCGACCGCGTGGGAGCCCAGGTCGGTCAGCGCGGAGTGTGCGTTGACCAGGCCGGAGGACAGGCGGGCGGCCTGGAAGCGGGAAGCGACGTTCTCCCAGTTCACGAGGTTCCACCAGGCCTTGACGTAGTCGGCCTTGACGTTGAGGTAATCCAGGTAGAAGGCGTGCTCCCACATGTCGATCATGAGCAGCGGGACGGTCGCGACCGGGATGTTGCCCTGCTGGTCGGTCATCTGGTAGGTCACGAGGCGCTTGCCGACGGTGTCCCACGCGAGGACGGCCCAGCCGGAGCCCTGCAGGCCCAGGGCGGCGGCGGCGAACTGAGCCTGGAAGGACTCAAAGGAGCCGAAGAACTCGTCGATGGCGGCGCCGAGCTCACCCTCAGGGCGCGAGGCGCCTTCGCCGGTCATGTTGGTCCAGAAGATGGAGTGGTTGGTGTGACCGCCCAGGTTGAAGGCCAGGTTCTTCTCCCACAGGTTGATCGCGGCGAAGTCGGCGGACTCGCGCGCGGCGGCCAGCTTCTCGAGGGCGGCGTTCGCGCCGGCCACGTAGTTGGCGTGGTGCTTGTCGTGGTGCAGCTCCATGATGCGGCCGGAGATGTGGGGCTCGAGAGCGGCGTAATCGTAGGGAAGTTCGGGCAGGGTATAGACGGTCATAATGCTCCTCCTGGGCGTCGTCGTCGTTTGTCTATTGACTCCAAGGGTAGTACTTAAGTCCCGCCTTGCGTAGGGGTTATGTGTCACCTTTCGCGCAGTGCGATCAACGACGAGGCCGGGGCTGGTTCTCGCGATCACGCCCCGGCCTCGTGAAACGACAGGCGATTAGGCCTTCGTGCGCGCCCGACGCACAAGCGCGGAAGCGCCGACGACGATCCACGTGATGACGGCACCTAGGATGACACCGAAGATGCCGGACAGGAGAGTCTCGACCAGCCAGGTCACGAATCCGCCCGCGCCGGACACCGCGTGCTCGGCGACTTCGAGGATGTGGTGGAAGACGGGGACGCCGACCTCGGCAAGGTTCGCGATGACCAGGTGGCCGCCGACCCACAGCATTGCGACCGTGCCGACGACGCCGATGACACTGAAGATGTGCGGCATGATGCGCACGATCGTGCGGCCGACGGTGTCGACGGGTCCGGGGCGATTGTCCTCGGGATCTAGTGCGCCCTTGGCGAGGTGGAGGCCGAAGTCGTCGGCCTTCACGAGCAGCGCGACGAGGCCGTACACGAAGAACGTCATGAAGAACGCGACCGCGATGAGGACGGCGACGCGCATCATGCCGGTCTCGTTGGACAGGCCGGCCATGGATACGAGCATGATTTCGGCGCTGAGGATCAGGTCGGTGCGGGTCGCGGAGGCGACGATGCTCTTCTCGAGTTCCTCGGCGGAGGCTGCCCCGCTCTCCTCGTGCTCCTCGTGGTGGCCGGGTAGCCAGCCGAGCTTCTCGAGGACCTTCTCCCCACCCTCGAAGCACAGGTACGCGCCGCCGACGATCAGCAGGAATGGGAGGGCCTGCGGGGCCAGCCACGTCAGCAGCAGCGCGATCGGCAGGATGATGAACAGCTTGTTGATGAGGGAGCCGCGCGCGATCTTGCCGATGATGGGTAGCTCGCGCGCCGGGCTCAGGCCCGACACGTACTGCGGCGTCACTGCGGTGTCGTCGATGACGACGCCCACCGCCTTCGAGGAGGCCTTGACGGCGTTGGCCGCGACGTCGTCGATCGACGAGGCCGTGACCTTCGCGAGGGTCGCGATATCGTCGAGCAGTGCGACAAGTCCACCGGACATGGGGTTTCCTCCTCTGAGCCTGACGTGAGGCTTCTGGTTGGGTACCCGCGCATTGTACGCGTGGGGATAGGCTTGAGTCATGACGACTTCCGTACCCGT
>CATYYP010000256.1 GCA_958415245.1 Schaalia odontolytica
CCCTACATCATGTGCGAATACCTGCACGCGATGGGAACAGGCCCTGGAAATGCCGCCGCCTACGCCGCGCAGATGGATCACCCCCGCCATGCCGGTGGCTTCGTGTGGGAATGGCGTGACCATGCCCTGTGGCGCACACTCCCGGACGGGCGTCGCGCGCTGTCCTACGGCGGTGATTTCGGCGAGGAGGTCCACGACGGTAGCTTCGTGTGCGACGGCCTCATCGATGCCCTCTCTCGCCCCTACGCCGGCACCTGGTCGTGGGTTCAGGCGATGGCCCCGGACGCTCCTGCCCTCGCGAAGGCTATTGAGTCCTCGCGCGGACACGGCTCAGATGAGGCCCGACTGCGCGCGCTCCTCGGCGCCCCCGTCGCGGTCGTCCGCTCGGACGATGACGTGGCGGCCCCCTACGCGCTCGATGCGCGTGGGCGCCTCGCGCGGATCGGCACCATGCCCGTGAGCGTGGACCTCAGCGTCTTTAGAGCCCCCACCGACAACGACCGCGGGCGCGGCCCCGTCGACTACTGGGGAATTGACGAGGCCGACCTCGGTCCCCTCGGAGTTGGGCGCGGCGAGCATGGAACCTCACACGCAGCCCGCTGGGAGCAGGCCCGCCTGCACCTGCTGCGCCGACGCCTCGTATCCATCGAGGAGGACGGCGTCTGTCAGCGCGTCATCGAGCGCTGGGCCCCGCCTGTCGCGCAGTTCGGTGTCACCCTCACCTGGGAATATCGGCCCGTTCTGCTTGGGGACACCCCGGCCCTGTCTGTGTCTGCTCGCGTCGTGCCCTACGGGGCCTGGCCCGAGCGCGTCCCGCGCCTCGGCGTGCGCATCGAAATGCCCGGATCTCAGTGGGAAGCCTCGTGGCTCGGCGACACCCTCATCGGATACTCCGACATGCGGGTGAGTGGCGCTCGCGGCTATGGTCACGCTCCCGTGCGCGAGCTCTGGGACGTGAGCGTGTGCCCCCAGGAAGGTGGTCAGCGCCTCGACCTCGAAGCCCTCCGTCTGCACGGTGAGGCGGGCGACGTCCTCGTCGTGCCGACGTCGTCCCTGGGCTGGAGTGCCTCGCCGTGGAGCGAGCGTGAATTGGCCGAGGCCTCGCACTGGGAGGATCTGCCTGACAGTGAGCGTACGTTCCTGTGGCTGGATGCATTCCAGGATGGCATCGGCACGCGCTCATGCGGGCCTGACTCTCGGCCCGAGTTCGCCGGCTATATGCGCGATACGGACCTGACATTCGTAATTGCCCAGGTTGGGGGTGATTAAGCCCCAACCTGTTATGTTGCGGCTTGATAACGATGCGCAAAGTTGTTGGCAAATGATGCGCGAAGCGTCACAGGCCGCTATGATTCAGACATCAACTAACACGAGATAGTTAGTGACTCGATCCCATCGATCGACCAACAAGAACGGACCAATGGAGGTTTCGCATGTTGAAGAAGAAGATGGCCGCAGGCATTGTAGCCCTCGCCATGTTCAGCACCCTCGGCCTGGCCGCCTGCAACCCTGGTGGCTCCAGCTCCGACAGCTCGAGCGGCGGTTCGACCGCCGCCGGTTCCATCCCTGAGCCCGACGTCGCGTGCGACATCCCCGCGGGCAACCTTGACGACTCGAAGATCGACACCTCGAAGGTGGAAGGCGAGATCACGTTCCAGACCCAGGGTCTGCAGAACGACTTCGGCGACTTCTTCAAGGCCAAGATCAAGGAATTCGAGGACGCCAACCCCGGCGTCAAGATCAACTGGACCGACCAGGGTGGCGGCGCCGAGTTCGACCAGACCGTGACCGCTCAGGCCTCGAACTGCAAGATGGCGGACGTTATCAACGTTCCCTCCTCCACCATCCTCGCCCTGTCCAAGTCCAACCTCCTCATGGACTACGACGTCAAGGCCCCCGGCATCGGCGATAAGTTCGTGAAGTCCATTTGGGACTCCACCGCCCTGGGTGCGAACGACCACCACACGGCTCTGCCCTGGTACTTCGGCCCCTACATCACCACCTACAACAAGGAGGTCTTCAAGCGCGCTGGTCTCGATGAGAACATGCCGCCCAAGACCATGGATGAGCTGTTCGAGGATGCTGCCAAGGTCGGTGCCGACGGGCAGGGTGACTACGGCATCTATGGCTCGCCCGAGTGGTACATGATCGCTCAGCTGCACGGCATGGGCGTCAACCTGCTCAACGCCGACAAGACCGCCTTCGACTTCGCCGACAACGAGGCCGCGATCAACTACGTCACCAAGCTCTCCGAGCTCTACGCCTCCGGCGCCATCCCGAAGGACTCCCTGACCGGCGAGCCCGACCCGGGCAAGGCCTACACCGACGGCAATCTCGCCTTCGGTACCCCCAACGCCTCGTTCCTGAAGTCCGTCAAGAAGAACAACGAGACGGTCTACCAGAACACCGGCGTCGGTCCGTTCCCGACCAACCCCGGTATCAAGCCCGTCTTCGAGGGTCAGTACATCGGTGTCTCCGTCACCACGCAGAATGCCCCGCTGGCCATGAAGTTCGCTGAGTGGATCACCAACGCTGAGAACGAGTACGCCTGGACGCACGACGGCGGCGCCATCATCTTCCCGGCCGCCACCGACGCCCTTGACAAGCTCGTTGCCAACCCGCCGGAGATCGCCGACGACCCGGTCTTCAAGGCCGCCTACGAGGAGGCCGCTAAGGCCGCCAAGGACGCCGAGGCCTACACCGACGTCTTCTACGCGACCGGCGCCGTGAAGGACGCCCTCATTGAGAACGTCAACAAGGCCATCCGCGGTGAGGTCGATCCCAAGACTGCCCTCAAGACCGCTCAGGATCAGATGAACGAGAAGCTCAAGGCTCTCGGAGACTGATTGACCGTTCGGGGGCCGAGGCCTGGC
>CATYYP010000257.1 GCA_958415245.1 Schaalia odontolytica
TGGGGCCTCCGGTACGAGTCGGGTACCGGAGGTCTCCTCCCGCCAGGAAATCCTGGCCGGTGACGCCGGAGGCCGCGCCGCGTGGGCGGGCCGTCGTGATGACGACGCCACTGTTGGTGGGAGTACTCCCCTCCGCTTACACCTCTATCCTAGTCGGAAGCACCCGATCCCAGGCGATTCATGACAAGTGGCGTCTGTCGCCTTCACGATGCCGGGCGCTCCCGATGAACGAGGCCGGGGGTTGCCCCGCGCCGACAGGCAACCGGGGCGGGGTCGGTGTCAGTGGGCGCGCTTCATGGCGCGCAGTTCCTTCTTCAGGTCTTCGATCTCGTCACGCAGACGCGCCGCGACCTCGAATTGGAGGTGCTGAGCGGCGGTCATCATCTGGGCGGACAGCTCCTCGATGAGTTCGGCGAGCTCGGCCTCGGCGCGCTGCCCGGACGTCACGGCGCGGCCGCCACCGGTCGCGTCGCTACGCTCCCTCTTGCTCTTCTCCTTGCGGTACCCACCTTCAAGGAGGGTCTGCGTATCGACCTGCTCGCGGGCAAGCATGTCGGTGACGTCGGAGATCTTCTTGCGCAACGGCTGTGGGTCGATGCCGTGTTTCTTGTTGTAGGCGATCTGGATCTCGCGGCGACGCATCGTCTCCGAGATGGCCTCGTTCATGGAATCCGTCATGTTGTCCGCGTACATGTGGACCTCACCGGACACGTTTCGGGCGGCGCGGCCGATCGTCTGGATGAGCGAGCGGGTGGAGCGCAGGAAGCCTTCCTTATCCGCGTCAAGAATCGACACGAGGGAGACCTCAGGCAGGTCCAGGCCCTCACGCAGCAGGTTGATGCCGACGAGCACGTCGAAGGTGCCCAGGCGCAGCTCGCGCAGCAGCTCGACGCGGCGCAGGGTGTCAACGTCGGAGTGCAGGTATTCGACCTTGACGCCGCGCTCGGCGAGGTAGGTCGTGAGCTCCTCGGCCATCTTCTTCGTCAGGGTGGTGACGAGGACTCGTTCGTCGCGTTCGACGCGAACACGCACCTGCTCGAGGAGATCGTCGATCTGTCCCTCGGTGGGCTTGACGACGACAAGCGGGTCAACGAGGCCCGTCGGGCGAATGATCTGCTCGACGACGCCGTCGGAGCGTTCGAGCTCGTAGGGGCCGGGGGTCGCCGACAGGTAGACGGTCTGTCCGATGCGCTGGGTGAACTCGTCCCACTTGAGCGGGCGGTTGTCCATCGCGGAGGGCAGGCGGAACCCGTAGTCGACGAGGGTGCGCTTACGCGACATGTCTCCCTCGAACATCGCGCCGATCTGCGGGACGGTCACGTGCGACTCGTCGATGATGAGCAGGAAGTCGTCGGGGAAGTAGTCCAGCAGCGTATGCGGGGGCGTCCCGGGGCCGCGCCCGTCGATGTGGCGAGAGTAGTTTTCGACGCCCGAGCACGAGCCGATTTCCTTGAGCATCTCCAGGTCGAAGGTGGTGCGCATGCGCAGGCGCTGCTCCTCGAGCAGCTTGTTCTGGCCGCGGAACCACGCGAGGCGATCATCGAGCTCGTCCTCGATGGAGGCGATCGCCTTCTTCATGCGTTCCTCGCCCGCCACATAGTGCGAGGCCGGGAACAGGTAGGTGTGGTCGACCTGGTCGATAACGTCGCCCGTGAGCGGATGGAGAACGGCAAGAGACTCGATCTCATCGCCGAACATCTCGATGCGGATCGCGAGCTCCTCGTACACGGGGATGATCTCGATCGTGTCGCCGCGCACGCGGAAGGTGCCGCGCGTAAACGCCATATCGTTGCGGACGTACTGCATCGCGACGAAGCGGCGTAGCAGCGCATCGCGGTCGATGATCATGCCGCGTTCGAGCTCGATCATGCGGGCCACGTATTCCTCGGGCGTGCCGAGGCCGTAGATGCAGGACACCGATGAGACGACGACCGTGTCACGCCTCGTGAGCAGCGAGTTCGTAGCGCTGTGGCGCAGCCGCTCAACCTCGTCATTGATCGAGGAGTCCTTCTCGATGAAGGTGTCCGTCTGGGGCACGTAGGCCTCGGGCTGGTAGTAGTCGTAGTAAGAGACAAAATATTCGACGGCGTTGTTCGGCAGCAGCTCGCGGAACTCGGCCGCGAGCTGGGCTGCAAGCGTCTTGTTCGGCTCAAGAACCAGAGCGGGACGCTGGAGCTCCTCGATCAGCCATGCCGTGGTGGCGCTCTTACCCGTGCCCGTCGCTCCCATGAGGACGACGTCCTGTTCGCCGTCTCGGATGCGCGCAGCCAGCTCCTTGATGGCCTTGGGCTGGTCGCCCGACGGCGTGTAGGGAGAGATGACCTCGAAAGGCTTGTTCTGGCGGGTCACGACGTTATTGCTCACGCTCCTACGCTACCGCCCAGGCACTCGAGCTGCGCGCACAAAGCGCACGGGTTCGCGACGAGCGTGGTCGCCCCGGCCTCGTCAATCAGTGACGGGAGCGTCCGGGGTCAGCCAACGCTCATAGACGAGGCGCGCGACTTCCTCGAGGTCGTCGGCACTCCCCTCGTTGTCGATCCAGATCGTGGCGATGTCTCGACGCTCCTGCGACGAGGCCTGGGCGCGGATACGCGCACGCGCGTCCTCGGGCGGTACTCCCCTGCCCTCGAGGCGTTTGACGCGCTCCTCGATGGGTGCGTCCACGATGACGACCGCGTCGAAGCGATCCGCGTGGTCCCCTTCGATAAGAAGCGGAATGTCGTAGACCGCGAGGCTCCCCTCCGGGGCTCCGCGCAGGATCGACCACGCGCGCGCCTCAATGACGGGGTGGGTGATGGCATTGAGTCGGGCGACGCGTTCGTCTGCTC
>CATYYP010000258.1 GCA_958415245.1 Schaalia odontolytica
AGGCAGGGTGGGGAAACCGTGCACGCCACCGGGGATACGGGCGGTGCGCATGCGGTCGATCGCGTGCACGGTCACGACTGCGGCCGCCTGGGCGGCGAGCAGCGCGATTCCCGCTTTTTTGACGATCGACCACGTCTGCCTGGTGAGTTGGCGTCGCTGTGAAAAGGCCATACGGGTAGGATGCCACACATGTCACGCATTAGTACTGACGAGGTCGCCCGCGTTGCGGGCCTGGCCCACATCGCATTGACCGACGAGGAAATCACGCGTTTCGCGGGTGAGCTCGACGCGATCGCCGACGCCGTCTCCAAGGTGTCCGAGGTCGCCACCCCCGAGGTTCCCGCCACGTCCCACCCGATTCCGCTGACCAACGTGTGGCGCGAAGACGTGGTGGGCGAAACCGTGAACCGCGACGAGGTGCTCGCTCAGGCGCCCGCCGCCCAGGACGGCCAGTTCCTGGTTCCGCAGATTCTGGGGGAGGACTGATGAACGAGCTGCTGAAGAAGAGCGCCCTCGAGCTGGCGGACATGCTGGCCGCCGGCCAGATCACCTCCGTCGAGCTGACCCAGGCGTGCCTGGACCGCATCGACGCCATTGAGGACCGCGTCAACGCCTTCATCACCGTCGACCGTGAGGGCGCCCTGGCGACCGCGGCCGACGTGGACGCGCGCCGCGCGGCGGGGGAGACCCTGCACCGCCTGGCGGGCGTGCCGATCGCCGTGAAGGACAACGTGGTGACGCGTGGCCTGCGCACCACCTGCGCCTCGAAGATCCTGGGCGACTGGGAGCCTCCCTACGACGCGACCGTCACCGCCAAGATCAAGGAAGCCGGCCTGCCCATCGTCGGCAAGACGAACATGGACGAGTTCGCCATGGGTTCGTCCACCGAGCACTCCGCCTTCGGTGCGACCAAGAACCCGTGGGATACCGAGCGTATCCCCGGCGGCTCCGGCGGCGGTTCGGCCGCTGCTGTCGCGGCCTACATGGTTCCCCTGGCCCTCGGTTCCGACACGGGCGGCTCGATCCGCCAGCCCGCGTTCGTGACCGGCACGGTCGGCGCCAAGCCCACCTACGGCGCGGTGTCGCGTTTCGGCCTGGTGGCCATGGCCTCGTCCCTGGACCAGATCGGCCCCGTCACCCGCACGGTCGCGGACGCGGCCGCCCTGACCGAGCTGATCGGCGGCTACGACCCCAACGATTCGACCTCCCTCAACGAGCCGGTCCCCGCGCTCACCGAGGCCGTCGAGTCCGTCGCTGCGCAGGGCTCCATGAAGGGCCTGAAGGTCGGCGTCGTCAAGGAGCTGAGCGGCGAGGGCTACCAGAAGGACGTCATCGACGCCTTCAACGCCACCGTCGAGAAGCTGCGCGAGGCCGGCGCTGAGATCGTCGAGGTCTCCTGCCCGCACCTGGAGTACTCGCTGGGCGCCTACTACCTGATCATGCCCGCCGAGGTCTCCTCGAACCTGGCCCGCTTCGACGGCATGCGCTACGGCATCCGCGTCGAGCCCACCGAGGGCCCCGTGACCGCCGAGCGCGTCATGGCCGCCACCCGCGAGGCCGGCTTCGGCGACGAGGTCAAGCGCCGCATCATCCTGGGCACGCACGTGCTCTCGGCCGGCTACTACGACGCCTACTACGGCGACGATCCCCGCGAACCTGGCGGGCATCCCCGGCGTGAACGTGCCCAACGCGGTGTCCTCCGAGGGCCTGCCCATCGGCTTCCAGGTGCTGGCCCCCGCGCGCGGCGACCTGGTCATGTACAAGGTGGCGTCCCTGGTGGAGGCGCTCAGCGACGACGTCGCGGGTCAGTGCCCCGCAGCTAACTGGGAGGAAAAGTGATGACTGAGCTCATGGATTACGACGAGGCGGCACGCCGCTTCGACCCGGTTCTCGGCATTGAGGTGCACGTCGAGCTGGGCACCAAGACCAAGATGTTCGACGCGGCCCCCAACGCGTTTGGTGGCGACCCGAACACCTTCGTGACCCCCGTGTCGCTGGGTCTGCCCGGCTCGCTGCCGGTCGTCAACCACAAGGCCGTCGAGTACGCGATCAAGATCGGCCTGGCGCTGAACTGCGAGATCGCGGAGTACTGCCGTTTCGCGCGTAAGAACTACTTCTACCCGGACCTGACGAAGGCCTTCCAGACCTCTCAGTCCGACGAGCCGATCGCTCACGACGGCTACGTGGACGTCGAGCTCGAGGACGGCACTATGTTCCGCGTGCAGATTGAGCGCGCGCACATGGAGGAGGACGCGGGTAAGAACACGCACATCGGTGGCGCGGACGGTCGCATCCAGGGCGCGGACCACTCGCTCGTGGACTACAACCGCGCGGGCGTGCCGCTCGTGGAGATCGTGACCCGCCCGATCGAGGGTGCAGGCGAGCGTGCGCCCGAGGTGGCCGCCGCCTACGTGCAGGCCCTGCGCGACATTTTCCGTGCCCTCGACGTGTCTGAGGCTCGCATGGAGCGTGGCAACGTGCGCGCCGACATCAACGTGTCGCTGCGCCCGACGCCCGAGTCGCCCCTGGGCACGCGCACCGAGACGAAGAACGTGAACTCCTTCCGAGGCATCGCCTCGGCCGTGCGCTACGAGATGCAGCGCCAGGCCCAGATCCTGTCCGAGGGTGGCACGATCCTGCAGGAGACCCGTCACTACCACGAGGAGGACGGCTCGACGTCGTCCGGCCGTGAGAAGTCGGATTCCGAGGACTACCGCTACTTCCCCGAGCCCGACCTGGTGCCGATCCGCCCGGATCGTGAATGGGTGGAGGAGTTGCGCGCTTCACTGCCGGAGCTGCCCGTCGCCAAGCGCCGCCGCCTGCGCAC
>CATYYP010000259.1 GCA_958415245.1 Schaalia odontolytica
CCTCGAGGCCGTCCTCCAGAACCCGCTCTACGCCGTGGTATCCGGCTTCGAGGAACTCGACGGTCAGTCCTTCACGGTGCCTACGCACCGCGCCGTCCTCGACGCGATCCGCGCGGTCGGTGGGCTCGACGCCTTCACGCAGATGATGCGCCAGGCCGAGGCCCACTTCGGCCCGGGTGAGAACGCGACGCTCGCGGCCTCGCGCCACTTCGTCCAGGTGGTCCTGGAGACCGCCGGCGAGTTCATCGGCCCCGCCGTCACCCAGCTGGCCGTCGCGCCCCTGCCCGTCGCGGGCGAGGCCGACGTGCGCTCGTACTGCCGCGGCGTGGTGGCCGCGATGGTGCGCATGGACCTGACCCGCAAGCTCGGCGAGGCCCGCGCGGCCCTGTCGCGCTTGAGCGAGGACGACCCCACCTACTCCGAGACGTTCCGGGAGCTCATGCGCCTGGAGCAACGCCGGCAAAACTACACCGAAAGGGACTAACCGATGGCTGAAGTTGAGAGCTTTACCCTGGACCACACCGCAGTGAAGGCGCCCTACGTGCGCCTCATCAACGTGGAGGCCGGCCCGAAGGGCGACCAGATTTCGAACTTCGACGTGCGCCTCCTCCAGCCCAACGCCGGGGAGATCCCGACCTCGGGCCTGCACACGATCGAGCACCTGCTGGCCTCCCTGCTGCGCGACCGCATTGATGGCGTTATCGACTGCTCGCCGTTCGGCTGCCGCACGGGCTTCCACCTGATCATGTGGGGCACCCCCTCGGTGCGCGACGTGACGGAGGCGCTGGCCTCCTCCCTGCACGCGATCGCCGAGGACGTCACCTGGGAGGATGTGCCCGGCACCGACGCGTACTCGTGCGGCAACTACCGCGACCACTCGCTGTTTAGCGCCCGCGAGTGGAGCCGCGCGATCCTCGAGCAGGGCTTCTCCCTCGACGCCTTCGAGCGCGTCGACGTCATCCACTGATTCTGGGCGTTCGCCTGAACACGGAAGCGGGACCCATCCGGTGAGGATGGGTCCCGTTGTCGTCCGAGGACGCGTGCGAGGGGAGTGCGCCCCGAGGGAGAGCCCCGGCCTCGTCGATCAGTCGAGGCCGACTGCGTCGCGCACGCGGGCTTCCAGGGCGTCCGCCTCGCGCTGCCCGTCGGCGTCCAGCGGCCCGTCGGCCGTCAGGACCGAGAAAAGCCCGTCCTCGCCGCGGCGCACCCACGCCGTCACCGTGGTCCCGTTGCCGACCTCGACCTGGGAGTGCAGGACGATCGAGCGGTTCACGAACTCGCTCGTATGACGCATGAAGTCCTCCGGGTCGCCCTTCCCGTGCCCCGCCAGGGCCGGGCGGGCCGGATCCACCCACTCCAGGGCGAAGAGAGAGCCCTCGGCCTCCCAGCGCGCCCGCGCCACGTCGTACCAGGGGAACACCTCGGGGGTGGGCTCCCCGTCCGTCGACGAGGCCTCGGCGCCGAACACGTACAGGCCCGACTTCGCGGCCACCATCCAGCGCCCGTCCTCCAGCTCCAGGCCGGGGGAACGGCGCTCGCGGGAGGGCAGGGCGGAGGCAAGGGCGTCAGGCAGAGTCGTCATGCGTTGATCGTATCCTTTCGGCAGAAATCGTGCGCACAGGTCTATACGTACGTGAAAGCGTACGTTATGATGAGAGTGGAAAGGAAAGATCATGACTGCTGTGAGTGCTACTGCCGCGCGCTCGGACCTGTATCGGCTTATCGACACCGTGAACGAGGAGTCGACACCCATCACGATCACCGGCCGTCGTGGAAATGCTGTTCTCATCGGCGAGGCCGACTGGTCCGCCATCCAGGAAACCTTGTATCTGCAGGGGATTCCTGGAATGGCGGACAGTCTGAAGGAAGCTGCTCGCGAAGACCTCGACGACGCCCTCGATGACGTGGAGTGGTAGCGATGTGGCGGGTCGTTTTCTCCAAGCAGGCCGCGAAGGATGCGAAGAAGCTCTCCGCCAGCGGACTCAAGGCGAAAGCACAGGCACTCATCGAGCTTTTGAAAGAGGATCCGTTTGCGACGCCTCCCCGCTACGAGCGCCTCGTGGGCGACCTTGCAGGCATGTATTCCCGCAGGATCAACATTCAGCACAGGCTCGTTTACGAGGTCTTTGAAGAGGAACACACCGTCCGCGTCCTGCGCATGTGGACCCACTACGAGTGAGCCGGCCTGTGGGGTGAGAACGTCCACAGGGGACGGGGGAGTGGGTCACATGCCGAAATCAATCGGCCACATTGCGGACTGCGGGCATATTCTGGCTTCATATTTGTGAAAAACCACGACAGGAGACCTCATGGCATCGACGCAGCACACCCCCACGGAACTTGAGGCTGCCGGCGACCTGGTACTTCCCGCCGCCGACGAGCTGGCCGGTCGTTTCCCCCTGACCCCCAACGCTCACCCGGCGACGCCGGAAGAGTACAGCGAGATCATGTCGACCCTGGCCTTCGGCAAGAAGTTCACGGATCACATGGCCCACATGCGCTGGACCCGCGAGGGTGGCTGGGGTGACCGCGGCGTCATTCCCTACGGCCCGCTCGAGCTGACCCCCGGAGCCTCCGTCTTCCACTACTGCCAGTCCGTGTTCGAGGGCATCAAGGCCTACAAGCGCGAGGATGGCTCCGTGTGGACCTTCCGCCCCGGCTACAACGCCGCGCGCCTGAACCACTCGGCCCGCCGCCTGGCCCTGCCCGAGCTGAGTCGCGAGGACTTCGTGGCCTCCCTCGTGGACTACGTGCGCGCGGACGTCAAGTGGGTTCCCGATGTCGACGGTTCTTCCCTCTACCTGCGCC
>CATYYP010000260.1 GCA_958415245.1 Schaalia odontolytica
GGCTCGGACGAGGCCGGGGTACCCGACTCGACAAAACCACCGGCGCGCTCGGCGGACTCCGCCGTAACGACCGGCGGCTCCTCAGCGTCGGCGACGACGTAGAGCTCGCCCGAGGGCTGCTCAGCGTCCTTCGCGGGCGCATCCTCATGCGACTCTTCCTCGACCTGCTCGTCCGAGGCCTCGGAGGCCTCAGCGGGGGTGCGGGAAGCGGAGCTCAGCGACACGGGACCGTTGCTGGTCGCGGCGAGGAACTGGGCCTCGACGGCGGCCAGGTCCACGGAGGCGGTGTGCATGGTCGGCTCCGGCAGCTCCTCGCGGGCCTCGCGGCGGGCGCGACGCTCGTGATCCGGGACGTCGGGGTTGATGAGGAAGCCCATCGTGTCGACGGGCATCGAGGCGAGGGCCTCGACCTCGTCGAGCGCGCGGCCGATGCGGATCTCGCCGGCCTCGACGCGGTCGGCGGCGGGCACCATCCACGTGACCTCGTCGCCGTCAATGATGGTAGCCTCGAAGGTCTGCCACTCGCCGGGGTTGAAAGGCCACGCCCAGATCGGGTCGGTCCACACCTGCTCGGTGATCTGGCCGGCGGCGCGCATGCGCAGCTGGATGTTGCCCAGCACGGTCAGGTAGGGCTGCTCGCCCGCACAGTCCAGGAGGAGGGCGTCGCCCTTTTCGGCCTGAACGTGAGACAGCCACGCCTGGGTGTCAGCACGGCCCCACACCACGTCGGCCGCAGAGTCTGCGAAGTCGAGCGGAACCAGCGCCGCACCGAGGGGGCCCGTGACGAGCATCGCGCCCTGCCCGCGGCACAGGAAGCGTCCAATCTGAAGCATCAGTTACTGCCTTCTCTACGAGGAACCCGGCGAGCGGTCTCGATCGACGCCGGACGTACTGGTTGAATCATCCGATTCATGACATTCGATGTCAATGTTACTCGTGATTTGGTTCCTGCGTAAACTACAACGGCGGACGTATTATCCCGCGTGCCCGATTCCAGCGACGCGCGCACAAGCGCATCCGCGGTCCCCTGAGGGCCGTCGCCCGCCGCAACAACCGCATGAATCTGCGAATCGCGCAGGACGCCGTGCACGCCGTCTGTACAGATGACCGCCCGATCGCCCTCTTCCAGCGGCATGATTGTGTAGTCAGCTTTCACACTTCCGGTCTGCCCGGCACCCAGCGCCTTTGTCACAACGTTTGCGGGAGGGATCACACGGGGCGCTCCGGAGGTGGCCGCGAGGTCGCGCGCCTCCTGCAGCGCGGAGTGGTCGTGGGTGAGCTGACGGATTCCCCCACCGCCCACGACATACACGCGGGAGTCACCCACATTAAATGAGAGCCAGTACGGACCCTCGGCGGTGCGCAGCACCATGACGCCCGACAGGGTCGTCCCCGGCGCACTCATCGGATTATCGATCGGCGCTAGCGAGGCGACGGCCGTCGCTGCCGCGTCGATCGCGACGGACAGGTCCACCAGGTCGACGGGACGGTTGCCCAGACGATCGGTGCTCAGGAACTCCTGGAGGGTGATGACGGCATTCGACGAGGCCTGGGCACCACCCAGGTGGCCACCCATGCCATCTGCGACAGCGAAGACGGGAGGGACAGCCAGCCATGAATCCTCGTTTTCGGAGCGGACCGGACCGATGTCGGTCGAGGCGCCCCATCGAACTGCGGGACGTTCCGCATGTTCATTCAGAGACATGTGCCTTCATCCTTTAGCTGCGTTGAGCGCGAGGGATCACGCGCGATACTGACCATTCTACACGCGACGTGACCAGCGCCTCGTTGAGAAGCGATACGTCGCGGAGGATAAAACTGAACCGATTGCATGATCCACATCACGGCACATCCACACACGCGCGCAGCGGCTCGGACATGCGCCCCGACGAGCGGGACACCGTCGTGATCTCCATACAATTCTCGCCGCTGGCACCGTCCACCATCGCCGTCGTGGTCTCCACGCGGCCGCGCGACGTGCCTGCCGGGCCCGTGGCCTCGTAGGCGTAGACGATGTCGGTGGGGGCGGGGCCCGTCGGCGCCGTCCACGTCCACGTCACCACGCCGTCGGCGTACTCCCCCGCCAGGCCGGACGCCTGCGGCGGAGCCGACCCCACGGCATCCCCGGGGGCGGGCGACGCGCTCGTCGTCTCGGGGGCGGGAGAAATGCGAGTAAAGGAGCACACCCACGACGGGCGAGATGCCCCGCTTGGCACCCGAGGAGTCCTCGACCACGCGACCGATCGAGTCCTCGTCCACGTCCAAGGAACGCTCGATCTTCCACGAATCCGCGACGGCCTCGACGCCGCCGGAGCCCGCCCCGCCCTCGAAGGAGTACGAGGCCGAGGAGCGCAGGCGCGTCTTATCCGGGTCGATGACGGGAGCGCCGCGCAGGCGCGTCTTCTGGTCGCCCGAGACGGTCGTAGAGGCCTTGGAGCGCCTCTCCTTGATCTCCATCTCCGTGCGCGGCAGGCCAAGCTCCTTCTGGACGCGCTGCAGCCCCTGACCGAACTCCATCGCGCTCTGCGTGCGCTCCTGCGGATCGATCGCCATGGCCGCGCGCAGCACGCGCTCGAGTTCCGCCGGCGCATCCGCGCGGCCCAGGCCACGCATGCGCCCACGCTGCACACGGTTCGCGATCGACGCGGCAGAATTGTCGCCGATCGGATCCTCAAAGGGGCTGCGGCCCGTCACGAAGGTCCACGTCGTTGAGGCCAGCGCCCACACGTCCTGCAGGGGCGAGGCCGGGGAATTCACGTCCTGCTGCT
>CATYYP010000261.1 GCA_958415245.1 Schaalia odontolytica
GTCCGGGGTAGATGAGAGCGGGGTCGTGGACCGATTCGGCGTTGGCCGCGTGGATTGCTCGCCAGGTGGCATCGATACGTGCGTTGTCTGCATTGGGGCGCAGGGAGGCGGCTATCGACCAGAGTGAATCGCCCGGCGCGACCGTGATCGAGGTAGGGCCAGTGGGCGCGTCCGGCGCCGGTGCATCCTGCGTGGGCACGGGTAGTGAGGACGGCGCCGTTTGTGTCGCCTCCTGGTCGGGGGAAGGGGCTCCGGGGGTATCCGCCCATGTCAGTGAGACGGCGGGGTAGGTCTGTTCCTGCGGAGCCGCCAGGGAAGCCGCGGCGGGCGCTGCGGTGACGAGTGCGGAGCCGATCAATGCGCTTGCTCCGGCGCGCGCCAGCAGAGAGCGAGAGAGATGGGTGCCGCAACGGGAGACGAAGAGCCGTGCAGCAGCGCGCGCCGCGGGCGGAGCAACGCGCAGGAGTGCGAGGTGAGCGCACGCTGAGCACAGGAGGCTCCACGCCAGAAGCGCGAGTGCGGCAATGCCGAGAACCCAGAGGATGAGCGTCTCGGGACGCTCCGCGCTGAGGGGTGGAGCGAGGTGGGAGAGATAGAGTGCGTCGAGGAGACACAGCGGGGCGCCGACGAGCCAGAGAAATGCGTCGGTGAGGTGTGATTGGCCGGCGACGGTCAGTGAATCATCAGTCATGGTGAACTCTTCATTGAGTGGACGGATTCGATGCGTTAACTATCCGCTTCATAGAGGATGATGTCAATAGATGTTAGTTCATGTTATCTAAATGTGATGTGTGGCGCATGAATGTGGCATCGTAGGGGCATGGATATGTCAGCGTTCATTGCCGAGCTGGAAGCGCGCTTCGATGATGAGCGCGGTCGCGATCTTGATGCGCTCATCGACGAGCTCACCGATGCCGAGCGCGCCTCGGTCACCCTGTCGGCCCGCCTGGCCGGTGCTGACGGCGATATCACGCTAGCGCTGCGAGGTGGCTCGACGATCAGCGGCTCGGTGCTCGACTCGACCCGCTCGTGGGTGCTCCTGCGCGGAAGTCGCGACGACAGCCTGATCATGCTCTCCGCAATCGTCGCGGCCTGGCCGCTTAGGCGTAGTGTTGCGCGCGAGACCTCCGTGCGAGGAGGCGTCGGTGTTGGCCATGTTCTGCGCGAACTAGGTGCGCGCGGTGTCGGAGTCGTCATCGAATCCGACGGGGGTGACCATCGGGGGATCATCGACGCGGTCTATGCGGACCACGTCGATGTCGCCCTGGATGGAGAGGCCTTCACCTATGACGGCCGGGATGAAGTAGGTGGCATGACCGTGTCGCTGGCACTTGCGGGGCTTCGTCGACTCCGCGTGCTCGGCCAGCGATGGTCGGCCGACTAGTGAGCGTTTTCCGCCTTCTGACGCTCGCGCGTCGCGGCGTATTGATCCTGGATGAACTGCTCCAGGACCGATTCTTCGATCCTCCAGACGTGCTTGCCGCCCACCTGAATGGCAGGGAGCTCGCCGGAGGAAACGAGGGCGCGGGTGGCTGACATCGTGAGATTCAGGGTCTCGGCGACGTCAGCGAGAGTGAGGAATCGTGTTGCCATGGCAACATGCTATCAGTTGGGGTTGCTTCGTTTGATTGGTTTGAGTCGGCAATTTTTTACGCGTCATTTCACCGATCGGATCGGTTGGTTCTGATGAATAGTCGGCAACCTACCGCTTTTTCGGTTGAGCATGCATCATAGAAGAGTGAAACGCGTCTCAGCTTCAGTGTCGATCCCGACGCGCGCCCCCGGCAAGATGGACCGTCGATTCGTTATCGGCCTGGTGCTCATCATCGCGTCCGTGATCGCGTTCAGTGCTCTCAGCGGCCTCCTGCGGGGAGGAAGCCGCGTCTACGCCGCGACGACGACCATCGCCCCGGGGGACTCCCTCACCGCCGACAATGTCCGCGAGGTTGTCCTCAGCGTCGACTCGGACGTCTACGTTCCCACGTCGGAGGCTCCCATGGGGTCCATCGCGACTCGGCAGATCACCCCCGGCCAGATTGTCATGCGCACGGATCTGTCGCAGGGGGACAGCGGAACAGCGCAGACAGACATGCTGCGCGTGGCCGTCACCGTCAGCGCTGGGCTGCCGGATGGCGTTGCGGACGGGACGCGGATCCGGCTGTGGACGATCCCCGCGCGCACGCAGGGACAGGCTGGCACTCAGGCGCGCGAGATTGAGGGGACCTTCACCTTCGTACGCCGAATCGAGGCCTCGTCCCAGTCGCACCGTGGTCAGCGGATCGAGATCCTCGCGAACGCCCAGTCCATGCCGGTCCTCCTCGCCGCGCAGTCCTCGACCGACGAGCTGGCCGCCGTCCCCGTGGGGGCGCCGTGAGCTCCGTCCACGGGGTCGTCGTCCTCGCCGATCAGCGCTACGAGGCACCCCTTATCCAGGCGATTCAGAGCCGATCGGATGTCCTCGCCATCGTCCGGCGCTGCGCCGACCTGGCCGAGGTCGTCGCCGCGGCTCGCGCCGGCCTCGCCGACCTCGCGGTCATCGACGGATCCGACCCCGACCTGACGATCGAGACCGTTGAATCGCTGCGCGCTTGCGGGATGGTCGTCGTCGCCTTGGCTGCGCATCACGAGCGCTCCCGCCTCATCGCCCTGGGGGTCGCCTCGGTCGCCGCGCCCGGCAGCCCCGACCAGGTCGTCAACTCTCTTATTGCGGCGACGCGCACGCGCCGCTCGACCCCTGCCCCTGCCTCCTC
>CATYYP010000262.1 GCA_958415245.1 Schaalia odontolytica
ACCCGTACCGACGCGACCAAGACCTTCTGGACCACCAAGTGGAAGGGCGGCCTCGACGAATACCCGCACGCCCTCGCCGTCCAGAACCCCACGCCCGGCACCAAGGTTTGCGGCCTCGGCCTGACGCCGCGTCCCACCTACGATTCGACCCTGGGCAACGACCAGTTCCCCGGCGAATACCGCGTTTTTGCCTTCGACGAGGACCCCGGTAACCCGGCCGCCGAAGCCTCCTTTGCCGACTGGAAGACCAACGTCGCAGCGGGGAAGTGGGAAGGCGGCACCGAGGTCAAGCACGGAAGCGACCTTCAGTTCGGGAACAAGGAACAGTACGTCACCTTCCCGGCGACCACGAAGCGCGTCTTCGCTCTCACGGGTCTGCGTTCGCTCGCCCCCGGCAAGAAGGACATGGCGCTGTCCGACATCAAGCTCCTGCCCTGCGACGCCGACGGTAACGCCATCACCTCCTACGGCAACGAAGACACCGGCGGTAACCACGAAGCAGCACGACCCGTCGTACCCCACCCCGATGCCCCCGAGCAGGGATCGGGCGCATCAGACCTCGTCGTTGACTTCGTCATCGACCAGTTGCCCTACGGCGAGCCCGGCAAGCCCGTTGACTTTGCCCCCGGCACCCACACCTACACGGCCACCGGCTACTACCATGCGAAGACCGTTTCGGCCCGTATCCGCGCGGTCGATGGTGCCACCGTCACCATCAACGGCGCGACCCCGGATGCCGACGGACGCGTGTCCAACCTCGACCTCACCACCGGCCTGAACGTCATCACCGCCACCGTGACCAAGGACGGCAAGGAGGCGACCTACGTCGTCAACATCACCAAGGTGGACACCGACTTCCGCGGCAACGTCATGGTTCCCGTCACCGCCACGGCGAACGGTGGAACCGAGGCCGACAACGCGGCCCTGACCGACCTCGACCCGACAACGACGTGGACCTCCGATCCGCTCGTTCGCGCGAATGAATGGTCGAGCAGCGTCACCGGCATCGAGCTGCACCTGGGCGAGGCCCGCTACGTGCACCGCGTCAACGGCTGGGGCACCCCGACCCTGCCCGCGGGCGTCCAGGGATGGCACGGCGGCAACTCCGTGGCCATCGCGGTCCAGGAGGCCGACGGCGGCGAATGGAAGACCATCGTCACCCACGGCTCGCTCACGCGCGACGCGCGCGGCCTGTGGTACTGGGACTTCAACAGCTACCACCTCGCCAAGAACATCCGCATCTGGATGAACGACGAGACCGAGCCCCAGACCCCGCAGAACATCGCCACCGCGGTGACCTTCAACGACGTCGAGGTGTGGGGCCTGCCCGCCGGCAAGACCCCCGTCGCTCCGGCTGTCGACAACTCCATGTACGAGCGCTACTCCGGCTTCAACCCCGGTGAGGGCAAGTGGGGCGTCAACCGCGCCCAGGCCCTCGCGCTGCAGTACGGCGTCATGATGCCCGCCTGGGTTCCTTCCGAGGGCTACGGCCGCGGCGGCTTCGATGCCAACGAGCGCGACCTCACGGGCGGCGCATTCCCGATGTTCTACGACCTGCCCATGTTCAACACCCCCATGATGGAGTCCCTGGGCAAGGGGGCGCCGTGGGCCCTCGCTAAGGCCCCCACCGGCAAGAACAGCATGTGCAACGCGGGCGAGCCGCGCGACTTCATGAACGAGTACATGAAGCCCTACGCCTCCACGCTGGTCGACATCCAGTACGGCGATGAGGGCGGATTCAACCGCGGCGAGTCCGAGTGCTTCAAGAACTGGTTCTCCTGGTCCAAGCAGAACATCCCCGGCGCCGTCGTCCACGCCAACTCCTGGGACGACCCGTCCTGGTACCGCGACACCAACCTGAGCTACTACGTCGAGAACGCCAAGCCCGACCTGCTCAGCTGGGATAAGTACTACTGGGGCGCCAATGGTGGCCCGGCTCCGAGCCGAGTCGTCATGGACCTGCTGGGCACCAACACCTGGAAGAAGCAGCGCGAATACGGCCTCAAGGGCCTCACCGGTGACGGCTCTAGCCCGATCCTGTACGGCCAGTACCTGGACTACAACTGGGACGCCAACGTGTCCGCCTCCGAGAAGTCGATCGTGCCCTCCCTGGGCCTGGCAACCGGCCAGAAGTGGTTCGGTCTGTTCCGCATGGAGTACAACGGCTACGACCGCTCCTCGATCATCGACCACGACGGTGCGCCCACGCGTTCGTTCTACGAGTTCTCCAACATCTTCGGCAACGTCACCTACATCGGTAACTACACGAAGGCCATGAACTCCACGTTCGTCGCCTACAAGCCCGGCCAGTACGCGGCTCGCGGCGAGGCTCCCTCGCTGAGTGGCTACAAGTACGGTGACTTCGCCTCCGGCGACGAGGCTAAGGCCGCCAACGAGGCCGTCGGCCTGGTTGACATGTCCGTGACCAACGTCGGTTCCGTCAACGACGGCCTGCCCGGTGACGTCGTCGTCGGCTACTTCGAGCAGCTGAAGGGCATGGAGACCGCCAAGTCCGCCGAGATCTTCGGCGACTCCACGACGGCCCCCAAGGGCTTCATGGTTGTCAACGCCCTGACCGGCCAGACCCACTACCCGTCCTACCTCCTCGACCCGCGCACCGACAACGGTTCGCTGGCCGAGACTGCTCAGGACATCACCCTGACCGTCAAGAAGCCGGCTGCGAACGCGCACCTGATGCTCGTCAACCCGGCCGACAAGACGACGCAGGAAGTCGAGCTCGGTGAGGGCG
>CATYYP010000263.1 GCA_958415245.1 Schaalia odontolytica
TCCGTTGGCGCTTGTTGCGCCGACGATCAAATTTAGCCGATTCGCACGCCGGATGGCAAGCCGGCACGGTCACGGGCGGGTGTGAAGTGCTGTGCGATTCCCCACCCTACGCTCGGGGGAGGGATGATCGCCCCTCCCCCGACGCCTGGAGCATTAACCGGCGTCAACGATGCCGGTCGATACGGCGCGACGACGGCGCTTGACGCGCGGCTGATCGCTCGCCTCAGGAAGCGCAATGTCATCGGTCGACTTGGTCGGCACCGCCGGAGCGCTCACCTCAGCGCGCGCGGGCAGGTCGATGACGACGGGGGCGGGAGCCGCGTCGGGCTCGACGATGCCGGTCGAGACGGCGGCACGGCGCTTACGAGTCTTGCGCGGCGCGGCGGGCGCCTGGACGGAAGTTTCCTCCGCGACCGGCGCGCTCACCGGCGCGGTGGCCGGAGTCTCGTCCGCCTGCACCTCGGGAACAGCCGTCTGCGCGGTCGCGCGGCGACGGGTCTTCTTCGGTGCGGGCACCTCGGCCGGTTCGTCGGACGAGGCTGTGGCAGCCTTACGGGATGCGCGGCGGCGGGTGGCCGGAGCCTTCTCGCGATGCTCGGGCAGCTGAATCTCGGAGGCATCCTTCGCGGGGGCCGCAGGCTCGTCCGAGTGATCGACCGGCTCGGGAAGGTCGATGTGCACGGGCAGTTCGGGCAGCGGAGCAGACTCGGCGACGCGGCGGCGACGACGAGGACGCTTGGTCGCGCTTTCCTCGGCCTTCTCGGCGGCGGGCTTAGAAGCGGATTCCTCAGCGGGGGCCTCGGGCGCAGCAACCTGCTCGACGGAAGAAGCCTCGGGTTCCTTGGCCTCGGCCGAAACGGCGCGCGTGCGGCGCTTCTTCGAGGGCACCGACTCCTCGGCCGCGCCTTCCTCTTCCTTACGGGTCGAGGCAGCGGCGATCGCGCTCAGGGCCTCCTTGGCGCGCTCGTGATCGGCATTGTCCTCGATACGGCGAGGCTCGGCCTTCTTCTGCTGCTTCTTCGAACCCTTCGAGCCCTTCGAAGACTGTTCGGCTCCGGAGGTCTCCACCGGGTGCTGGTGAACGATGAAGCCGCGGCCCTCGCAGGCCTCGCACGAGGAGGAGAATGCCTCGACGAGGCCCTCACCCACGCGCTTACGGGTCATCTGCACGAGGCCCAGGGACGTAATCTCGGTGACCTGGTGGCGCGTACGATCGCGTCCCAGGCACTCCACGAGACGACGCAGCACGAGGTCGCGGTTGGATTCGAGGACCATGTCCACGAAGTCGATGATGACGATGCCACCGATATCGCGCAGGCGCAGCTGGCGCACGATCTCTTCGGCAGCTTCGAGGTTGTTACGGGTCACCGTCTCCTCGAGCGTGCCGCCGGCACCGATGAACTTGCCGGTGTTGACGTCGATGACGGTCATCGCCTCGGTGCGGTCGATGATCAGGGTGCCGCCCGAGGGCAGCCACACCTTACGATCCATACCCTTCGCAAGCTGCTCGTCGATGCGGTGCGCGTGGAAGACGTCCTCCGTGCCGACCCACTGCTCGACGCGATCGGAGAGCTCGGGGCTGAGTTCGTCGACGTATTCCTTGACGGTCGCGTAGGTGTCGCGACCCTCGATCACGAGCTTCGAGAAGTCCTCATTGAAGATGTCGCGCACGACGCGCACGGCCAGCTCGGGCTCCCCACGCAGCAGCGTCGGGGCGCTCTTCGTGTTGGTGCGCTTCTTCTCGATGTCCTCCCACTGACGGGTCAGGCGAGCGACGTCGTCGCGGATCTGCTCCTCCGTCGCGCCTTCCGCAGCGGTGCGCACGATGACACCAGAGCCCGAGGGCACAACAGCCTTCAGGATCTTCTTCAGGCGAGCGCGTTCCTTGTCCGGCAGCTTGCGGGAGATGCCCATCATGGACCCGCCGGGGATGAGGACCAGGTAGCGGCCGGCCAGCGTGATCTGAGAGGTCAGGCGAGCACCCTTGTGACCGATCGGATCCTTCGTCACCTGAACGAGGACCGGATCGCCGGACTTCAGCGCCGCCTCGATACGACGGGGCTTGCCCTCCATGCCGACGGCGTCCCAGTTGACCTCGCCGGCGTACAGGACGGCGTTGCGTCCGCGGCCCACATCGACGAATGCCGCTTCCATCGAGGGAAGCACGTTCTGGACGCGGCCCAGGTAGATGTTGCCAACCATCGAGGACTGCGTGCGACGCGCGACGTAGTGCTCGACGAGCAGGCCGTCTTCGAGGATCGCGATCTGGTCGAGGCCGTCCTGGTCACGGATGACCATCGTGCGCTCGACGGACTCACGGCGCGCGAGGAACTCGGACTCGGAGATGGAGTGGCGACGGCGGCCTTCGCGGCGGCCTTCGCGGCGGCGCATCTTCTTCGCCTCCAGGCGCGTGGATCCCTTCAGGGCCTGGACCTGGTCCGCGGGATCGCCGCCTTCCTCAGAGGAGGACGAGCTGCGCGCGCGGCGGCGACGACGGCGACGACCGGAGGTCTCCTCCTCGTCCGAGGAGTCGGAGTCCTGCGCGGGTGCGTCGGCCTTGTCGGCGTCTTCCTGGGCGGGGGCCGAGGCCTCGTCCACTTTCTTGGAGCGACGGCGACGGCGGGTCTTCGGCTCGGCGGGCGCCTCCTCAGACTCAGACTCGGAGGCGGGAGCC
>CATYYP010000264.1 GCA_958415245.1 Schaalia odontolytica
GCAGAACACAGCACCGCCACTCCGGCGCGACCACCGCTCCGGCGCGCGGCGAGCCCACACGAGCCGGTACGATGGCCAGCGCCGCGACGAACAGCAACAGTGGAGAGTACTCACGCATCCAACACAGGACACGTGCGACGAACCTCGACACATACACACTGAAGGGGAGCATGCATGGGCTCAGAAGAACAGACTCATACCCGCAGGTATCCACGACGCACCCTCATCGGCATCGCTTCAGCAGCGGTCCTCACCCTCACGATCACGGGTACAGCCTGCGGCTCGCGCCAGCCCAACGCAGATAGCCAGGCACAGTCCGCACAATCGCCCGCGCAATCCTCCTCGGACCAGACACCAACCCAAGAATCTGGAGCCTCCGCAGCCACCCCAACACCGACCGAAGCAACACCGACCACGCCTGCATGCGAGGACGGTTCCCCCACGCCGCTCGGTACGTGCCTATATCCCGCATCGGTCCAGTGGCTCCCCGACCTCCTGCCCGACCCGCGCGAGGTGGACCGCACCGACCCCGAGCAGGTCGCCATCGCCTACACCATCACGCGTAACACGTGGGACGCATCGCGCGATAAATCCAACGCCTATGCATTCATCCGCGCGAGCGTGTACGAAGTACCGGAACGAGCGAGCAGCCACACGAAGACGCCCGACCTGGAGCACGGTCAGGGTGAATTCCTGCCACTCCTGGCCAACCGCGCCCACACGACCGTCACCATCACGGGCAGCAACAACCATGGGCAGCAGCCGAACACTGACCCGACGCGCTGGTACGGAAACGTCTACTACCTGCGCAACTACTCGGACGACTCACTAGAACCCGTGAAGGGGCGCGAAGTCGTCTTCCTGCGTCTGCAGGACGATGGAACGTGGGCGGTCGTCGACAGCGGACCGTACTAAACGATCCGCGCACGCACGTCACCTACGAGGCCGGGACCCCACCGAGGGTCCCGGCCTCGCGCATACTCAATCGACACGCCCCACAATAGGTTTGTCAGGCAACCACTTACTGGCAGAGTTTTCCGCAATGTTGCGCGCACTATGCACAATATGGTTCACTTGACAGCCGTGGAGGCCTCGCCTACGCGCAACGACGACGCTACGCACTCAGGTCCCACGCGACGCGCCCACGCCGCATCACGTCCCCAGCCGCAGCACTCATGACTGAAAGGACCTCGCGATGACAACATTTTCTCGCATCGCCATCGCTCTCGCGGCGACCATAGGATTGGCGGGCGCAACGCTCCCGGCCACGGCCTCGTCGGCCGCCACCGCCCAGTGGACGACGCTCAAGGAAGCACCAGCCCCGGTCTCGAACCCGATGAAGGGCTTCATGCCGTGGGCACCCGAGGACGGAGGCGCACCCGGCACGGTCGCAAACGCTCTGCCCTACACGCTCGAGTGGGCCCCCTTCCCCGTGAACGACGTCGTCACCGGACGCGACACCTACGACTTCACGAAGGTCGACGCCCTCCTGGACGCGATCGCCTCTCGCGGTCACCAGGCCGTCATTCGTTTCGCCCTGGACACCCCCGGCAAAAAGACCGGGATGCCCCAATACCTGATCGACGCAGGCACGGACACGAGCCGCACCTACGACTTCTACGACAACAACAAGATCTCCTTCTCCCCCAACTACAACGACCCGAAGGTCCAGGAGATGCTCCTGCACTTCGTCATGGCCCTGGGCGAGAGGTACGACGGGGATCCGCGCATCGGCTTCATCACCGCGGGCCTGTACGGATTCTGGGGCGAGGAGCACACCTACCCATACAGCGGCTACGTCAACAACCAAAACCCGAAGGCCATCAACTGGATGCCGTCGGACGAGTTCCGCGCCCGCCTCGTCGAGGCCTGGGACGAGGCCTTTGACGACACCTTCGTCCAGAACCGCTACCCCACCGCTGCCACGAAGGCTCACGGCATGGGCTACTTCGACGACTCTCTCGGCTACGCGACCCTGGAGGGGACCGACTGGCACTTCATCCCCAAGCTCAAGGACCAGGGCGAGGGGGACGCCTGGCAGCACTCCCCCATCGGCGGCGAGCTCTACCCCTCCTTCCAGGAATGCGCATTCTCCCAGCCGCTGCGTTGCCCGAGCAGGGAGCAAGGACGCGATTACAAGGCCCTCGAGTCGATCCAGAAGGCTCACGCCACGTGGCTCATCAACCAGCACGCGTTCTCGACCGGCTACACCGGAGCCGAGCTGACGCGCGCCAAGGCCGCGAGCACCTCCCTGGGCTACACGCTGCGGGCGACCCGCACGTCGGCGACCTACCACGGCGCGAAGGCTGCCGTGGCCGTGGAGTTCACGAACACGGGGTCGGCCCCGTTCTACGCGACATGGCCGCTCGAGGTCGTCCTCGTCGACTCGAAGGGCACGATCGTGGCCAGCCAGACGATCGAGTCCACCCTGCCCTCGATCCTCCCGGGCCAGACGGGGAAGGTGACCGCGCGCCTCCCGCTGCCCGCGGATTACCGCGCGAACAACTCCGCGCAGGACCTGACCGCCGCGATCCGCGTCGTCAACCCGCTGCCGAACGGCGCGCCCGTCGCCTTCGCGAACGAGGCCATGAACAAGCCGCTGCCCGGCTACCTCGAACTGGGGAAGCTGGCCCGGGGCCGCGCTCCGAAGAACTAAGGACGAGGCCGGGGC
>CATYYP010000265.1 GCA_958415245.1 Schaalia odontolytica
CCTGTTTGCGAACGTCAGTCAGGCGCTTCGCGAGGCGGTGCGCCAGCCAAATGGGGGCGGGCATGAGGTCCGGGGTGTCCGAAGAAGCGTAGCCGAACATGATGCCCTGGTCGCCCGCGCCGAGACGGTCGCGCGGGTCACCGCCCTGGGTGCCGCGCACCTCAAGAGCTTCATCAACGCCACCGGCAATGTCGGGGCTCTGACCGTCGAGCGACACGGACACGCCACAGGAGGCACCGTCGAAGCCAACGCGTGACGAGTCGTAGCCGATCGACAGGATCTCGCGACGGACGATCTCCGGGATCTCAACGTACGCCTCGGTCGTCACCTCACCGGCGATGTGGATGAGACCGGTGGCCGCCATCGTCTCGACGGCAACGCGCGAGCGGGGATCGGCGGCAAGCAGCGCGTCGAGGATCGCATCGGAAATACGGTCACAGACCTTGTCGGGGTGACCTTCGGTAACGGACTCAGAAGAAAAAAGCTGTTGACTCACCGCTTTAGATTATCAAGGAATGAAGCCATATGGCCGACAAGACCAGCGGCCACCTCATCCTTTGAGCCGACGTAACGGCCAGCGATGGTCCCGCGTGCATCAAGGAGTCGAATGTCGTTGGGTACGTCGCCGAATCCGACGCTCTCCCCCACCCGATTCAGGCAGATGAAATCAGCTCCCTTTCGTGCTGCCTTATCAGCGCCGTAGGCGAGAATCTCCTCGTCGGTGCCGGTCTCTGCGGCGAATCCAACGACGAGGGGCGGACGCTGCTCGCTGTGCCCGATCTCGGCGAGGATATCGGGGTTACGAACCAGACGAATTGTCGGAGCTTCCTCGTTGGATGGGTCCTTCTTGATCTTCGACTCCGAGGCGGCCTCGGGTCGGAAGTCCGCGACGGCTGCCGTCATCACAAGAGCATCGGCATCGGCCACCTGAGTGATCGTCGCCTCGCGCATCTGCAGAGCGCTGCCCACCCGAGTGACCTGAACGGCCGTCGGCAACGTTGCGAGCAAAGCCGACTCGATGTTTGCGGCGATCACGCGTACTGATGCGCCGGCTCGGGCTGCTGCCGACGCGATCGCCAGTCCCTGACGACCGGACGACTTATTGCCCAGGAAACGTACCGGATCGAGGGGCTCACGTGTACCGCCGGCGGTAACAACAACCGTGCGACCAGCAAGAGCGTTCGATGCCTGCTCATGGGCACCGAGGATGTCGAGAGCCGCCCGCGCGATGTCCTCAGGTTCTGGAAGGCGGCCGACACCGCTGTCGCCGGAACCAAGCGCACCAGAAGCAGGTTCGATGACGTGGAAGCCGCGCTCGCGAAGCGTCCGAACGTTCGCCTGCGTAGCGGGCGCCAGCCACATGTTGGAATGCATCGCGGGGGCAACGACAACGGGCGCGTCAGATGCGAGAACCGTCAGCGACACCATGTCGTCGGCGAAGCCGCCGGCGAGACGCGCCAAAGAATTCGCGGTCGCGGGCACGACGATGATGAGATCCGCGACGCGAGCAAGTTCCACGTGCTCGGCGCGCCCCTCCCCCGCGATATCCACGGCGACCGGGCGGGACGTGATGCCCTCCCAGGTGGAGCGGCCAACGAAATCCAAAGACGCGCGCGTCGCAGCGACATACACGTCGTGGCCCGCGCGTTGACACTCGCGGACCACGATGGGTGCTTTAAAGGCTGCGACGCCGCCGGTCACTCCGACGACGATCGTTGCCATGTCAGGCCTCGGGGTTAGCTTCGAGAGACAGGAGGCCTTCGTTGATCTCACGCAGGGAAACCGCAAGCGGCTTCTCATCCGGCTGCACGTCGACGACCGGACCCACGAACTGGATCATGTTCTGCTGAAGCTGCAGATTGTAGGAGTTAATCTGGCGCGCGCGCTTCGCAGCGAAAATCACCAGCGCGTACTTGGAATCGACGTGCTCCAGCAGATCGTCAATGGGCGGGGACGTGATGCCCACGGGCTGGGCAACAATTCCGGACATGCGTGTATTCCTCTCAGTGGCGGATTCAGATAGATACTACTCCAGGCCAATGAGCCGAGCCAGCTCATCCACCGCGCGCTCCACGTCGTCGTTGATCACAACATGGTCAAACTCCGAGGCGGCCTCGAGCTCAACACGGGCGGTAGCCAGACGGCGAGCCTGTTCCTCGGGGCCTTCCGTGCCGCGGCCGATGAGGCGACGTTCGAGCTCCTCCCACGAAGGTGGAGCGAGGAAAATGAACTGAGCGTCGGGCCTGTTGGTGCGGACCTGGCGCGCGCCGGCCAGGTCGATCTCAAGAAGCACGGGCTTGCCAGCAGCGAGGGCTTCATCGACGGGTCCGCGAGGCGTCCCGTACTTGTTCTTTCCATGAACAAGCGCCCACTCCAACATGTCTCCGCGTTCGATCATTGCATCGAACTCTTGGGCGGAAACGAAGTAGTAGTGGACGCCGTTCAGTTCACCGGGCCGAGGATCGCGAGTCGTTGCCGAGACCGACACGTTGAGCGTCGGGTAGCGCTTCGTGAGCGCAGCGACAACAGTTCCCTTTCCAACGGCTGTAGGGCCAGCGAGGACAGTCAGTTGAGCCTTAGTCATGACTCAAGTGTGCCACGCTTGATCGTGTCAGCCGAAACGCTCGACGAGAGCCTTCCGCTGGACGGGGCCGAGG
>CATYYP010000266.1 GCA_958415245.1 Schaalia odontolytica
CGACAAACCTTGACACTATGGTTGAATGGCGCGCGAGCCGGCAAAGCCACGGAGACGCGTCCCCATCAGAACCGAAACGAGGAACAATGATGCATCAACGCTCATGGAAGACCCTCATCGCGGGAGGTGCGGCGCTCGCTGTTGGCGTCACGCTCACCGCGTTCGGCGCCCCCGCCCACGCGGCCGGCGTCCCGGGGATTACCTCCGAGGCTCGCGCCCAGGACGAGGTCATGAACTACGCGGTCAATCTGACCGCCGACGCCTCCCACTACGACTTCAACGCGGCCGTCTCCAAGGCCTCGGAAAACGGCGTGGTCCTGGCCCAGTACCCCGAATTCAACACCTTCTTCGTCCAGTCAGTGAAGGCCTCCTTCGCCCCGACGCTCGGCAAGAGCCTCGTCGACGCCGGCATCTCCTACCAGTCGATTGGCCCCACCCGCTACAAGACGGTCACCGGCTCCGAGGTGCGCACCGAGCAGCCGCAGACCACCGCGTCCGAGGCCAACGCGGTTGCTGACGCCGCGGGCACCCGCTCGACCGGCCTGTCCGCCGACTCCCAGCTCAACGACTTCACCCCCGACGAGGGCGACGCCAACGCCTGGGGCCTGGCGGCCATCGGCGCGATCGACGCCCAGCAGGTCGACGTGACCCGTGAGAAGGTCACCGTCGGCGTCATGGACACCGGCATCGACCCCGACCACAAGGACCTCAAGGAGCACCTGGACGCTTCGCGTTCCGTGGGCTGCCAGATCAACGGCATCCCCAGCCAGAACCCCGCGGACTGGAAGGATGACCACTACCACGGCACGCACGTCGCCGGCACTATCGCCGCCGCGCACAACGCGTACGGCGTGGACGGCGTGGCCCCCAGCGCGACCATCGTCGCGATCAAGACCTCGAACGAGGCCGGCTCCTTCTACCCCGAGTACGTGGCCTGCGCCTTCGACTGGGCTGCCGAGCACGACATCGACGTGACGAACTCCAGCTACTACATGGACCCCTACGCCTTCTGGATGCCCACCGAGGGCTCCCAGGCCGCGGGCCTCGAGGCTGCCTCGCGCGCGATCCGCTACGCGAAGAACCATGGCGTCGTCAACATCGCTGCCGAGGGTAACGACAACGACGACCACGACAACCCGACGATCGACAAGGCCTCGCCGAACGACGTCGAGGGCGCCGCGGTCGAGCGCAACGTGGCCGGCGGCATTGACGTGCCCGCCATGCTCAACGACTCGGTCGTCTCTGTGTCCGCCGTCGCCCTGCCCACCGGCACCGACCCGGCCACCGCGAAGCTCGAGCGCTCCAAGTTCTCCAACTACGGCAAGACCTCCGTGGACGTGGCCGCCCCCGGCTCACGCATCTGGTCGACCCTGCCGACCTGGAAGAAGGATCCGCCCTTTGGCTACTTGTCCGGCACCTCGATGGCCTCCCCGCACGCTGCGGGTGTCGCCGCGCTGATCAAGCAGATCCACCCGGACTACACCCCCGACCAGACGATCGCCCTGCTCAAGAAGCAGGCGGGCTACACCTACGACCGCCTCGCTGCGCCCGAGGACGGTAAGGAATACCGCGGCGCCGGCCTCGTCAACGCCCTGGCCGCAGTCCTCAAGGACCAGCCGCAGCCCGTCCTCGGTAGCCTCGAGTACTCCCACGACGGTGCCACCGACTGGCGTCCGCTGGCCGACGCGTCTGTCTCGGGCACCGTCTACGTGCGCACCACAGTCTCCGGCCCCGTCACCAAGGCCTCTCTGAAGGTCGGCGACAAGGAAGCCGTGACCGGCACCGGCACGGGCGCCTTCGAGGGTAACGAGGTCACGCTCGTGGCTGGCCCCTACAACGCCACCGACCTGATCGGCGACGCCCCCCACGTTGAGGTCACGGTTGCCGCCGAGGGCCGCAATAAGGATGCCCGCGCCGATGACGACGTCAAGGACTCGATCCACTTCCACGTGGATGAATCCCTGCGCGACGGCGGTGCCTGGACCAACAGCACCGATGGCTGGAAGTACTGCTACAACGACGGCTACTGCGCCCGCAGCAAGTACGTCGAGATTGACGGCGCCACCTACTACTTCAACGGCGACGCCGTGATGGCGACCGGCTGGGTCACCTTCGATGCTGCGTGGCACTGGATGACCCCGTCCGGCCGCATGGCGACGGGCTGGACCAAGGTCGGCGACGCCTGGTACTACCTCGATCCCGCCACCGGCGCGATGGCAACCGGCTGGGTTGACGTCGACGGTTCCTGGTACTACCTGAACGCCTCGGGCGCGATGGCGACCGGCTGGGTCAACGTGAACGGCTCCTGGTACTACCTGAACGGCAACGGCTCCATGGCCACCGGCTGGACCGCTGTGAACGGCAAGTGGTACTACCTGACTGGCAACGGCGCGATGGCGATCGGCTGGGTCAACGACGGTGGCACCTGGTACTACCTCGATGCCTCCGGCAAGATGGTGACCGGCTGGGTCTCCATCGACGGCACGCGCTACCACTTCGCGCCCTCCGGCGCGTGGCTCGGCTGAGCTAGAAGGGGACGAGGCCGGGGCTGGGACGTTCCGGCCTCGATCCCCGCGCTGAGCGCGCTGATGCCGAGTGCGCCTGACGCGACGCTCAACTGAAGACAAACAGGGGCGGGGGCGGAACAAT
>CATYYP010000267.1 GCA_958415245.1 Schaalia odontolytica
TCCCGCTGCTCTCTGTGGGCGTCACGGGGGCCTCGCGTGCTGAGTTTTTGGCGTGCTCTGGTGCGTGTTGTTACAAACGTCGTCAATCCGGCGGCTTTTTCGCTGAAAATAGTGGTTTTTGGGCGCGGTTTGACGACGTTTGTAACAGGAGTCCTCGGAAGGTGCTTCAAATTCCTCCGGTTTGACGACGTTTGTAACGTCATCCGCCCACCTGTCGCCCGGCCAGGCCCCGCCGCCACCCACGGGTACTGCAGCCAGGCCCCGAGGTCCTGCCCCGGCCTCGTCGTTGATTGTTACGCCCTGAGCGCAGCGGGCTCAAGCCCCGTGACCTCGCCTTGCACTCTGGGATGGTGAGTGCCAAAATCGTAGTTAGCACTCCGACATGGAGAGTGATAAGACCACCGGTTCGATGAGGTCACCTCAAAAGCGTGGCCGTCCGTCGCGGGCATCGAACCCGATCCGCATCGCGGAAGGACACATTTTCAATGAGCAAGATCATCAAGTTTGATGAGGATGCCCGTCGTGGCATGGAGAGCGGCCTCAACCTGCTGGCCGACACCGTCAAGGTGACGCTTGGCCCCAAGGGTCGCAACGTCGTGCTCGACAAGAAGTGGGGCGCCCCCACGATCACCAAGGATGGCGTCTCCGTCGCTAAGGAAATCGACCTCGACGATCCGTTCGAGCGCATCGGCGCCGAGCTGGTGAAGGAAGTTGCCAAGAAGACCGACGACGTCGCAGGTGACGGCACCACCACCGCGACCGTTCTGGCCCAGGCGCTGGTTCACGAGGGCCTGCGTAACGTCGCCGCCGGCTCCAACCCGATCGCCCTCAAGCGCGGCATCGACCAGGCCGTCGAGGCCATCGTTGAGCAGCTGCACGCCGACGCCAAGCCCGTCGAGACCACCGAGCAGATCGCTGCCACGGCCTCTATCTCCGCCAACGATCCCGCCATTGGCAAGCTCATTGCCGAGGCCTTCGAGAAGGTCGGCGCCGAGGGCGTCGTCACCGTCGAGGAGACCAACTCCTTCGACACCACCCTGGAGACCACCGAGGGTATGCGCTTCGATAAGGGCTACCTGTCGGCCTACTTCGTGACCGACCAGGAGCGTCAGGAAGCCGTCCTTGAGGATGCCTACGTCCTCCTCATGGACTCCAAGATCTCCAACGTCAAGGACATCGTTCCCGTCCTGGAGAAGGTCATGCAGACCGGCAAGCCCCTTGCGATCATCGCCGAGGACGTCGAGGGCGAAGCCCTCGCCACGCTGGTTGTCAACAAGATCCGCGGCACCTTCAAGTCCGTGGCCGTCAAGGCCCCCGGCTTCGGCGAGCGCCGCAAGGCGATGCTGCAGGACATGGCCATCCTGACGGGCGGCCAGGTCATCTCCGAGACCGTCGGCCTCTCCCTCGAGAACGCTGACCTCGAGCTGCTGGGTCGCGCCCGCAAGATCGTCGTCTCCAAGGACGAGACCACCATCGTCGAGGGCGCTGGCGACAAGGACATGCTGGATGCCCGCGTGCGCCAGATCCGCCAGGAGATCGAGAACACCGACTCCGACTACGACCGTGAGAAGCTGCAGGAGCGCCTCGCCAAGCTGGCTGGCGGCGTCGCCGTCATCAAGTCCGGCGCGGCCACCGAGGTTGAGCTCAAGGAGCGCAAGCACCGCATCGAGGACGCCGTTCGTAACGCTCGCGCGGCTTCCGAAGAGGGCCTGGTCGCCGGCGGCGGCGTCGCCCTGATCCAGGCCGCCACCGTGGCGCTGCCCAAGCTCGACGCCCTCACCGGCGACGAGGCGACCGGCGTCAACATCGTGCGCCTGGCCATCTCTGCCCCGCTCAAGCAGATCGCTGAGAACGCGGGCGTCGAGGGTGGCGTGGTTGCCGACCGCGTTGCGCACATGGAGCCCGGCCACGGCCTGAACGCCGCGACCGGCGAGTACACCGACCTCATGGCCGCCGGCATCTCCGACCCGGTCAAGGTCACCCGTTCTGCGCTGCAGAACGCCGCGTCGATCGCAGGCATGTTCCTGACGACCGAGGCCGTTGTCGCCGACAAGCCTGAGGCTCCGGCCGCCGGTGGCGACGATGCTGGCGCTGGCATGGGCGGCATGTACTGATCCGCTCGGCGTTAAGCTGATCCGCCCGGGGGCGGGACTCGTGAGGGTCCCGCCCCCAGGCGTTTCTGTCTGTCTGCACCGGTGTGCCACGAGGTCGTGGCGCCTCGCGGGAACAGGGGCTTAGTGCGCGGTGTCAGACCCCCGCGAAGAGGGAAGCGGAATGTGTCTCTGCGTCGGCGTAGGTGGAGGCTGCGACCTGCATCTGCGAGGAGATAGCATCCAAGGCGTCGTGTGTCTGCGCCTGGATGCCCTGCCACTGGGTGATAGTCGCCTGGAAGTTCACCTGCGCCCCGCCCGTCCAGGTGTCTTGAAGGGCGAGCAGCTGGGCCATCATTGTGTCCACTTCGGTGCGGATGGTGGATGCGGTTGTGCAGGCCTGCGCGGAGGCGGCAGCAATTTGTTCGGCGTCGACGGCGTATGCGGTCATGATGTCACTCCTTTGTGGGACCCCGGGTGGGTCCGTCGACATCGACGCTACGCGCGTGACGACGCGTGATCCAGGCAGGAACGAAGCCCTGTGGATTAC
>CATYYP010000268.1 GCA_958415245.1 Schaalia odontolytica
GTGTAGAACGTGCGGTCCTCGGAGGCCACGATCGTCTTGGAGACGTAGTCGGGCAGCGTCGTCGTGTCGATAATCTGACGATTGATCTCACCCTGGGTGCCCATCTCGGTCGTGCCGTCGGCGTAGTAGACCGTGGTCTTCTGCGCGAGCGCCAGGTCGTCCGGCGCGGGCACGGCCAGTGTGTTGTAGAGGTACAGGAACACGGCCATGCCGGCGATGAACACGCCCAGGAAGACGGTCAGAATTGAGAAGCCGATGCGCTTAGCCCACCGGTGCTTCTTCTTCGCCGGACCCTTCTTACCTGCCGACGAGGCCTTGGCAGCCTTCCGGGATGCATGCGATCCGGAGCCGGCGCGCGCCGCCCGTCGCGAGGGCAGCGAATCCCGCCCTGACGTGCGGGAGCCGCCAGGCTCAATGATGTCGTTCCAGTCAGACTGTCCGTTGTTAGTAGCCACGTATTCGCCCTTTCAGCGGATTGGTGTACCCCTAGATTAACCGGGTTTCCTGAAAGAACCCCAAAGTATGGGCTGCAACACAAAGGGGGTGAGTACCGCGCACCCACCCCCTTTGTACGGCTTCCGCCGCAGTCTCAGATCAGGACCACTGCTCCTCGGGACGACCATCGACAGCCCACAGGGTGTGGAAGACACCCTCCTTGTCTACCCGGTGGTAGGTGTGGGAGCCGAAGAAGTCACGCTGCCCCTGGATGAGGGCCGCCGGCAGGCGCGTCGCGCGGATCTGGTCGAAGTAGGCCAGAGACGAGGCGAACACGGGGATCGGAACGCCGGCGAGGGCCGCCTGGGCCACGACACGACGCAGCGCGGGCGTGCACTCCTGGAAGCGCGTCGCGAACGGCTCGGCAGCCAGCAGCAGCGGCAGGTCGGGGTCGGCCTCGTAGGCGCGGGTGATGTCGTCGAGGAAAGCCGCGCGGATGATGCAGCCCGCGCGCCAGATGCGAGCCAGGGCACCCTTGTCGATGCCCCAGTCGTATTCCTTCGCGCCGGCCTCAATCTCGTCGAAGCCCTGCGAGTAGGCGACGATCTTGGACGCGAAGAGCGCCTGGCGCACGTCCTCGATGAACGCGGCCCGGGCCTCGTCCGACTCGATGACGAGGGCGGTGGCGTTGCCCGCGAGCGCCTGGCCGGCCGCGCGCTGGGCGGGCTCGGAGGACGCGCCGCGCGCGAAGGTCGCCTCGCCGATCGCGGTGACGGGGACGGCCAGGTCGAGGGCGGTCTGGACCGTCCACTTGCCGGTGCCCTTCTGCGAGGCGGCATCCACAATGAGGTCGACGAGGGGCTTGCCGGTCTCGGCGTCCACCTGGCGCAGGACCTCGACGGTGATCTCCATGAGGTAGGAGTTGAGCTCGCCCTCGTTCCAGGCGGCGAAGATGTCCGCGATTTCGGCCGGGGTGGCGCCCAGGCCCTCGCGCAGGAGGGTGTAGGCCTCGGCGATGACCTGCATGTCGGCGTACTCGATACCGTTATGCACCATCTTCACGAAGTGGCCGGCGCCGTTCGCGCCGATGTACGTGCAGCAGGGCACACCGTCGTAGATGGCGGCGATGGACTCGAACATGGGGCCGAGGCGATCGTACGAGGCCGGGGTGCCGCCGGGCATGATGGAGGGACCCCACAGGGCGCCCTCCTCGCCGCCGGAGACGCCCGCGCCCACGAAGTGCAGGCCGCGCTCGGCGGCCCACTTCTCGCGGCGGATCGTGTCGGTGAACAGGGAGTTACCGCAGTCGACGATGATGTCGCCCTCGTCCATGAGGTCGGCGAGCTGCTCCATGACGGCGTCCGTCGAGGGGCCGGCCTGGACCATCATGATGGCGACGCGGGGCGCGCGCAGGGACGCGACGAAGTCTTCCAGCGTGGACGCGGGAACGAAGGTCGCTTCGTCGCCGTGCTCCGCCATGAGCTTCTCGGTGCGAGCCGGGGTCCTGTTGAAGACGGCGGTCGCGTAGCCGTTACGGGCCAGGTTGCGGGCGAGGTTTGCGCCCATGACTCCCAGGCCGTACACGCCGATGTCGGCCGATGCCTTCTCGGGGGTGAACGTGCTCATGCGATAACTCTCCTAACAAAAAGTTGAATTATTCCCAGAGTACGGCGGCATGACCGTGGCTGCACCGTGCGCGGGCGTGACGATTGTCGCCCCGCGCCCCGTCTCACTGCCCCTGGGCCTCGCGGGCGGCCTTCGCGGCGGCCTTGCGGGCCTTCTTTTCCGCGACCTTGGCCTCCCAGTGGGCCTGCTGAGCCTGGTACTCCTCGGCGAGGGCACGCACGTCGTCCGACGCCCACCAGTCGAGAAGCGCCTGACGGGCGGCCTCCTCGCCCAGCGGTCCGCGCTCCATGCGCAGCTCGAGCAGGTAGTCGCGGGCGATCTTCACGGCGCGCGAGGGGCGCAGCCCGAGGATCTCCATGATCTGGTCGCCGTCGAGGTCGGGGCGGATCGCGTCCAGCTCCTCCTGCTCGCGCAGGGCGGCGATGCGCGCCTCGAGGTCGTCGTAGGCGGCGGACAGGTAGTTGGCCTTACGGCGGTTGCGGGTCGTGCAGTCCGCGCGCGTCAGGCGGTGGAGGCGCTCGAGGAGGTCGCCCGCGTCGGCCACGTAGCGGCGCACCGCGGAGTCGGACCAGG
>CATYYP010000269.1 GCA_958415245.1 Schaalia odontolytica
GCAGTGGATCGTCGCCGTGATTCTGGCGTTCTTCCTGGGCACCCTCGGTGTTCACAACTTCTACCTGGGTTACACCACGAAGGGCATCATTCAGCTGGTGCTGACACTGACCTTCATCGGTCTGATCGTCTCCGGTATCTGGGCGTTCATCGATTTCATCATGCTCCTTATGCGTTCCGGCTCCTACGCCACCGACGCTCAGGGCCAGCCCCTGCAGTGATCCCCTGAGGCTGTTGTCGCGGCGCTGAGTATGCGACAATCGAGTCATGCTGCTCAGTGACCGCGACATCAAGGCCTCCCTGGACTCTGGACGTATCCAGCTCGACCCGCTGGACCGGGACCTGGTCCAGCCGGCCAGCATCGACGTGCGCCTGGATCGCCTGTTCCGCCTCTTTGATAACCACCGCTACCCGGTGATCGACCCGGCGGCGGACCAGTCGGACCTCACTCATCAGGTCGACGTGGGCCCCGATCAGCCCTTCGTGCTGCACCCCGGCGAGTTTGTCCTGGGCGCCACCTACGAGCTAGTGACCCTCGGCAACGACATCGCCGCGCGCCTTGAGGGCAAGTCCTCCCTGGGCCGCCTCGGCCTGCTCACCCACTCGACGGCGGGCTTCATTGACCCCGGCTTCTCGGGCCACGTGACTCTGGAGCTGTCGAACACGGCAACGATGCCGATCCTGCTCTACCCCGGCATGAAGATCGGGCAGCTGTGCTTCTTCGACCTGTCCTCCCCGGCCGAGCACCCCTACGGTTCCAGTGGCCTCGGCTCTCATTACCAGGGCCAGCGCGGGCCGACTCCCTCGCGCACCCACGAGCGCTTTACGCGCACCCGTATCGAACGGTGATGCCCGATGTCGGCTCTTCCTCCTCCTCCGCCCTCCCGGCTTGAACGTATGCGCGCCGAGCGCGCCGAGCGTGCGGCCCGCGAGGCGAGCTATCCGCCAGCACCGGATCCCGCCGACCTGCCGGAGCCTCCCGCTCCCGAGCCGGCTGACCTGCAGGCGCCGCCTCCGCCGGAGCCGCCCGAGCCGACGCCCGTCATGGGTGTTCCTCAGGTGCAGGTCGCGCCGCAGCGAAGCGCCGGTCACGAGGCCGAGGTCGGCATCCCCCCGGTGGCTCCCAGCCAGACGCGCACGGGCGTCATCCAGGGCGTTGCGCTGCCCGGCATGACGCCGCGCGAGCAGGTCACCAACAGGGACGAGGCTCCCCAGGCCGCGCCGGTGAGGCGTTCCCTCAAGGAGCGCATGGCCTCGGCCCCCCATTCGTTCGCGGATCCGACGCCGATGAGCGCGACGGACAACCCGCTCACCCAGACGAACGTCGGCCTGACGACGATGACCTCGACGGACGCTGCCTTCCAGATCGCGGCCGACGGTGAGGTGACGAGCGCTGAGGCCACTATCCCGATCGCCGCCGCCATCGAGGTGAGCGAGCCCGCCGGCGTCATCGACCTGGATGTCGCGCGCGAGCACCACCTGTTCCTCGTCTCCGACGCGGTTGATCCCGCCGAGCTCGAGGCCCTCGCGATCTCCATGTGGGACGAGGCCAGATGGATCGCCCCGGGACGCCTGCGCCTCTCCTCCGACGCCGAGCTGGAGGGCCCGTGGACCCTCGACCAGCCGACGCGCGTGGCGCTGGGAACCCCGGCATCGCTGTCCAACGCGTGGGTCCTGCGCTGTCCGCAGGCGCCCGCCCGCCAGCAAAACAACGGCGTCATGGGCGAGTGGGACAAGGCGTTCCCCGACGGCCTGCCCACTGGCCTGGAGTACCGCGTGCTCGAGGCGCTGCGCCGCATGGCCCGCCGCCTCGCGGGCGGACTGCGCATCGCGGGCAGTGGCTACGTCATGGTCCCCGACGCCGACTCGGCCGTGAACCTGACGGTGTACTCGCCGCGCTGGATTAACCCCGAGGACCTGCTCTCTGCGATGCGTGAGCGCGCCGGTTTCGAGCAGATGAAGGACGCGCGCGACATCACGCCCGAGGCGCCCAAGCCCGTCCCGCTGACCCCCGCGCAGATTGCCCAGATCGAGAAGCTGAAGGCCGAGCTAGGTCCGGTGCGCAAGGACATCGCCTCCAAGATCGCCAAGGCCCGCGAGGAGCACGAGGCGCAGCGCGACAAGCCGCAGGTCGTCGACGGCTACGCCCTCATGAGTCCGATCGGCCACCGATCGGACATGATGATCGAGGTCCACGCCGTGCCCACGCCGCCGCGCGTCCTGCGCTGGGAGCCGTGGACGGCCGGAGCCATCATCGAATACCAGGTCCGCTGGCTGCCCACCTCCGCGCCGACACCCGGTGCGGGCGCAATGAGCCGCACTGCGCGCCTCGAGCGCCTGCGCTCCACCCAGGACGTGGAGAAGGCCGCCGGAATGATCGCGACCCTCGTGGGCGGTAACGTCATCGACGAGGACGGCTTCCTCGTCGGCCTCGAGGAAATTTCCCCGGAGGGCGAGGAATAGACCACGGAGGTCGCCCGCGCGCTGGGTGCGTGCCCGACCGACAATAAGCGAAGGGGCGGCCCCGCAGGTGTTCCGGCGGGGCCGCCCTTTAGTCTGTGGCGGGTGCGCGGCGTGCGGGTGGCGGCGGCTGGCCGCGGGTGTCGGTGTCGG
>CATYYP010000270.1 GCA_958415245.1 Schaalia odontolytica
CAGTTGGAGCTGTCGGTCGTCTCGGAGCTCTGGGCTTCGTCGGCGCCGCTCTGGGAGGGCTCGGTGGCCTCGGGTGCCGGGGTCTCGGTGGGGACCGGGCTCGCGGAATCGGTGATGCCGAATACTTCCGCGATCGTCTGCTTGGCCGAGGTCAGCGGGGTGTGCAGTGCGATGACGGTCGAGTGATCCTTGATCAGCTCGGGTGTGCCGAGCCCGTTGTTACGGCCGCTGTAGTTGGCATTCTGCCAGGCGGTGGTCGAGGCCTTGAGGTAGTCCTCGGCGGCGTTGAGCGGGAAGGTGTCGATGACGTCAGAGGGAACGCCCACCTCGGCGGCGATCGTCTTGACCTGCTTCCAGGAGGCCTCGAGGTTCTGGACGACGGTGCCGTTGGACGCCTGGTACTGGCTGGCGAAGTAGGCGAGCAGCGCGTGGTGGAAGTCCACCCACTTGTCGGGCGCCTTCTGGGCAACGATCAGCGACGCGCTGGTCGCGGGCTTCAGGTAGTCCATGTTGACGGTGATGACCGGCTGGAGCTCGAGGTTGTAGTACCCCTGGGCGGCCCAGGTGGTGAGATCCTTGCCGACGGCGACATCGAGGTCGGAGCACACGTGGCAGGTGTAGTCGAAGTATTCGGTGAGGGTGGGCAGATTCGGGTCCGCCTCGGTGACGACGCCGTTTGCGTTGACGATGACCGGTCGACCGTCGGCATAGATGCCGAGGACGTCGGATGCGTCGACGTTGCGCGCGGCGTTGACCTGCGCCTGCTGCTTCCAGATCACGCCACCGACGGCTGCGACGACCGCAAGAACGATGGCAGCGACGGCGGAGATGACGATGATGCGGGTGCGGCGGTCAGCGCGCTCCTGCGCCTGGCGCATCTGTGCGGCTTTCGCGCGCACGGGGTCGACGGCCGGCTTCTTCTTCTGAGCCATGGACTCACCTTCCGAAAGTAGTTGAATGTTGCAAGAATATCGGGCGCGGTCTGAACGCGCTCAGTGCGGCAGCCCACCTGTAACGACGAACCACGCACCCGCAAGGAACGCCACACAGCCTACCGCGAGGAGGCCTCGCCCCCATGCAGGACGCACGATCGTGCGCAGCGTTGTGGACAGGCCGACCCTCAGATCTGCGGTAAACGGCATGAGCCAGGCAGTCAGCATCATGAGCGCGGCGAGTGCCCACACGACGATCATTCCGCGCGGGTCGCTCAGCCAATAGTCCGTGCGATCAACACCGGTGGACGCGACGACATCGGCAGGCCATGACCACAGGACGCGCCCCTCGCGCGAGTAGGACACGAAGGCCCAGATCCCGTACGGAACGAGGCCCCCGACGACGAGGCCAAGCGCCGTCGACAGGATCGAGCGCACCAGCAGGATCGGCGACATGGCGATGACGGCCGCAGTGTCGCTAGCCTTTGCTCCTCGCAGAATCCGACGACGCGACAGCCAGCGCGACATAGCACCGATCAGGCCGAAAGCAGTGAGCGCGATCCCCACGATCATGGAGCCGGTAAGACCGAAAAGGAAGGGCAAGGAGGCCAGGAGGGCCATCAGCGCACCGCCCGAGATCCACGTCCCCTTCGCGGTGGACGAGGACCCCTCCGCTGAACCGGTGCCCATCCCCATCGCTGGGTTGGGATTCCACTGGGGACCCGCTGCCATCTGCTGTGCGGGGACACCAGCCTGCGGATAGGGCTGCTGCCCGTAGCCGAGGGCAAAACCGGGCTCATACGCACCCTGCGGTCCCGGGTACTGAGGCTGAGCGTAGGGGGCCATGACCTCGGTGGGATCCGAGTCGTCGACGCTCTGCCAGGTGTCGGTGGCGTCGTCGTGCCAGGCAACTTCCCCGGTGTCGTCGGACCAGTCGCCATACCCCTGCGCAACGGACGCGGTGTCCACCACGTCGGTATGGTCGTTGGCCGCGGTGAACTCCGAGGCGTCGCGGCGCGGGTGCTGCGGATAGGAGACAGCGCGCGCGCCGGAGGCGTCCGGGCGCTGCCCCGCATCCTCCCACTCGGGAGGCGCGGCGATCTCCTGGGGGTCAGAGTTCACCATCTGCGTGCGCATGCCCGTGTCGAGCAGCTGCGCCCAGTTCACGGTCACGTAATCAAGCTCGCCGGGAGCCCACCCGACGGCGCTCATGAGATCGGCAACAATCAGGGAAGGTGACGGTCGATCGTTGGGATCGGGGGCGAGCCCGCCCGCGAGCGCGTCGGCGACCATGGGGTGCAGTCCGGCGAGGTCGGGGTCCCCTTCCAGGACGCGCAGCATCGTGGCGGACACGTCGCCCTTTCCAAACGGCGGGCGCCCGGTGGCGCAGGACAGCAGGGTGGCACACCACGCCCACCAGTCCGATTCCTTCGTGGCACCGTGTCCCTGCAGGAGTTCGGGCGCGGTGTACCCGGCCGTCCCCGACACGAGGCCGGTGCTGGTCAGGTGCTGATCGGAGGTCGCCATCGCGATACCGAAGTCGATGAGGACCGGGCCGCGCGGCGAACAGATGATGTTGGAAGGCTTAATGTCGCGGTGGATGATGTTCGCATGATGAACGGCCGCGATCGTGGACGCCAAGTGGTAGGAC
>CATYYP010000271.1 GCA_958415245.1 Schaalia odontolytica
CTATCAAGTTCGCGCTCGGTATCCTCACGATGCTGCTCCAGATCAACATCTTGGGAAAGCGAGACTTCTCGCTGAATACGCCTCTGAATCAGGTGCAGAACTACGTGCTGGGCGGCATCATCGGCGGCGTTATCTATAACTCCTCAGTGACGGTGCTCCAGTTCCTGATCATCATTTTGATTTGGTCACTCGTTGTTATCGCGACGAAGATCCTCATCGATACCAGCAAGACCTTTAAGAAGCTTGCGGCCTGTCAGCCCGAGCTAATCGTTCATGATGGTGAAGTGGATATTGCGCGCTGCGCGAAGGTGGGAATGACCGCGGAGGGACTGAGTAGGAGCCTGCGTGAGCAGAAGATTGCCAGCGTGGGTGATGTCGCTGCAGCGATCATGGAAACCAATGGGTCTTTGACGATTCGCGTGCGCGGTGACGGTTCTAAGCGCTCGCTTCTGCCGCTCGTGACCGACGGGCAGCTCGTCCCTGATGGTCTCCTTCTTGCTGGCAAGGATAAAGCCTGGGTCAAGGAGGAGCTCAAGAGGTTGGGGTATTCCTCGGTCAAGCAGGTGTTCCTGGGTGAGCTCGTCTCTGGGCATCTCGAGGTGATCCCGTACCCGAAGACAACGAGCGTGAAGAGCTAACTTCGAGGAGGCCTCGTCAATGGACGAGGCCTCCTGATCACTGGTAGATGTGTCGGCGGTGTCCGACGGAAAAGACTTCGATAATGAGGCGGTCATCTTCGATGATGCAGAGGGCGCGGTAGTTGCCGATGCGGTAGCGCCACTCGCCCGATCGGTTGGCGGTCAGGGCTTTGCCGTGGATGCGGGGGTCGGAGCAGCCCTCGAGGTTTTTGCCGATCCATGACGTAATGAGTCGCGCCTCGAATCGGTCCATTTTCTTCAGTTGCTTGAGGGCTGTGTCGCTGTACTCGACGTGGTAGGACATTTACAGGCCCAGCTCTGCGAGTACCTGCTCGTGGGTGTAGCGAACGCCGTTATCTGCTGCGATTGCCTCGCGTAGAGTAGCGAGGTCCTGCTGGTCCTCGATCTTCTCGAAGACGGCATCTCGAACGAAGTCGGAGATCGTTTTTCCTTCAAATTCGGCGTACTTGCGCACGACTTCGGCGTCCGTTTCGTCAAGGCGCATGGTCATGGTGGGCATGGTGACCTCCCGGTGGTGAATACAACGTATTCTAGTTCTTCCTGGTGTCAATGTGCAATGGTGTTGGGCCTAGTGGGCAAAGCTGCTTGAACGGGGTGATGGTTGTGTCGGCAGGGCCAGGCGCTCGGTGCAGGCTGAGGACGCGTGAATGTGGTTACCTCGGGCTGACAGTATGCTGCGGGGCGTTCACACTGTTGTGAAGGACTGTCGTCAGGGAGGAAAGGGAGGCTGGCGATGAGGTACGCCAAAACGGTGCTGTTACAGGGCGGGGTGGAACTCCTCGTGCGGAATGCCGTCGCGTCGGATGCACGCGCGCTGCGGGACGTCATGCAGTGCACGCATGCGGAGACCGACTACCTGCTGTCATACCCGGACGAGCAAAGCGTCGACGATGAACAAGAGGCTCGCTCTCTGGGGGAAACGGAGCGCAGTGACAATGAGGTTGAGCTCGTCGCCGTCGTCGATGGGAAGATCGTGGGCAGCGCTGGAGTCACGGCGGTGGGCGGTAGGCGCAAGGTGGCTCATCGGGCGCGTTTTGGCATCAGCGTGCTCCAGGAGTGTTGGGGGATGGGGATCGGCCGAGTGCTCATGGAGGCGAGTATCGACTGTGTGCGCCAGGCGGGCTACACCCAACTCGAGCTCGAGGTAGTGGCTGACAATCAACGCGCGGTGTCCCTCTATCGGCGCGCGGGGTTCGAGGAGTATGGGCGCAATCCCCGAGGGTACCGGTCCGCGGCTGCGGGCTACCAGGAGCTCGTGCACATGAGGCTGGAGTTGTAGCGCCCGGAGGGTAGCTGGCGGTTACGTGTCTAGCTTGAGGAGCCTAGAACCCCAGTTCCTTTCGTCGAAACGAGTGGGCACCTTGATAATGTGCACGACGAATGGCGTGACGCGCAGGCGTTCCCTGTGTACCCCTTCGGCTTGCGGGGGCTTGCGTCGTTGGGCCCCATCTCCAGGAGATCCCTGCTCTCAGCTTTGCAGCCGTTTGCAGATACGATGAGCCCATGACGATCATGCTTGTTCCCCTGACTGATACCGAGCGTCCTGCGCTGATCGCGGACTTTCAGGAATCATTCGAGCACTTCCAGGGCAACCCGCAGGGATCCTTCGTGGGGGAGCGTCTCGCCGCGCGTGAGCAGCCTGCGGCTGGTCTCAGCGAGGGCGGTGCAACGGCGCAGCCGATTCTCCCACTGTCCGACATTGAGGAGTCCCTGAATGCGCCGGGAGCGCTCGCCTATCGCATCCTTGAGGACGGCGAAGTCGTGGGCAACGTGATCCTCACCGTCGTCGGGCATCGGGGCGAGGTACTCCTTTTCGCGATGAAGGCCTCGGTTCATTCCAAGGGAGTGGGGACGCGCGCCTGGTTCGCCATCGAGGCCGCCCACCCGCAGGTGAGGGAGTGGACCCTGGTGACGCCCTATTTCG
>CATYYP010000272.1 GCA_958415245.1 Schaalia odontolytica
TGGACCTGTAACTCAAGCATGATCGTTTGCCGGTGAGCGGGGTCGTGGCTGGTCACTGTTCGTTGGTGCCCGAGCCTCACTGTTGAAAGTCATGCTGCCCGATGCCGGGGCCGGTGTGGGGGTTTTGCACAACACGATGCCCTCTGACGACGAGTTGCCGGCGTGTGCACCCTCTTGTCGTGCAATTCCCCCCGCCTCGCAGGCACTCTGAAGGGCGTGGCGCCCAGAATGCAGACCTCCTCGCCAAATAACGGCGAAAAAGGGCTGTTTGGGGTGAGGTGGTCTGTGTTTTGGCCAATCCTGGGGGATGCTGACTGCTCGCGTATACGTCGGCGCGCACGTCGGGGTACTCGCGAACCAACAACGAGCTGTGCGCTCGCACGTTAACCCCTGAGCATGCGCGCAAACCGATTGATACGCGCGTAAACCGCTCAACATGCGTGTGGGTGGGGCCGCCAGTTGATGTCCTCTGTCGACGCGCGCAGTACGGACAAGACAGACGAAGGGGGCGTGGCCACGCGGCCACGCCCCCTGACGTCGTTGTGAGGCTGATCAGCCCGCGTCCACCGCCTGGTTGGCGATCTGACGCTCACACACGTCGATGAGCTCACGGATGATGCGGATCGTGCCGGCGGACGCATCCGCATGAGCCTCGATCCAGGCCTTGCCGGAGGCGACCACGTCGACCTCGGGGGCGTAGCCCGCCAGCGCGTTCGGGAAGAGCAGCGTCGTGAGGTCCTCGGCGGTGTGGAAGGTGAAGGTCTCCCAGATGCCCGCCAGGGCCTCGAAGTACTCGCCCACGTAGCTGGCGTATGCCGACGGGTTGGTGCGCGCCTGCGCCCAGAAGCCCGAGATCATCGCCCAGCGGGTGTCGTTGGGGATCGAGGTGTCGGTGAGGACCTTGTCCCACACGTCAGCCTTGATCCACTCGCCCTCGCGAGCCGCACGAGCGGCGGCCGCGTTCTGGTGGCCGGTCATCGTGTCGTCGGTGGCCTCCAGGGCTGCGATGTCCTCCTCGGTGGCGGCGCCTCCGCGCACCAGGGCGATCAGCAGGTCCCACTTGAGGTCGACGTCGAGGTCCAGGCCGTCCAGGGTCTGGGTGCCGTCGTAGAGGGCGCGGATGGCCTCGAACTGCTCCGGGCTGGTCGCGTTGCGGGCCGCGGCGGCGACGAGCATGCGCTGCGCGTCGGAGCCGGAAGTGGCCGTGCGAGCCAGGAGGAGCAGGCGACGGCCCGTGTCCTCGGCGGCCTCAGCGCGGTACTTCGGTGCCACGAAGGTGCGCACGGCCTCGTCGATGTGACGCAGAGTGAGCGTCAGGAGGCTCATGTTGTCCTCGACGGGAACGGCGCGCAGGGCCAGGTTCAGGTAGTCGCGTGCCGGCATCTCGCCGTCGCGGGTCATATCCCATGCGGAGGCCATGACGACGCCGCGGGTCAGCGAATCGGTGAACTTGGTGATGTTGGTGATCGCGAAGGCCAGGGACTGTTCGTCGAGGCGGACCTTGGCGTAGCCGAGGTCTCCGTCGTTGACGAGGATGAAGTCCGGGCGAGCGATGCCCGCGGCGGCCTCGATCACCGTGGAGGCGCCGTCAATGTCGAGCTCCTCGCGGAAGACCTGGGCCAGCGTCCCCTCTTCGGTCAGCGAGTAGCCGGCCACGCCCATGCGGTGCGGGCGCAGGGAGGCGCCATCGGAGAAGGCTTCCTGAGTGATTTCGAGGCGCTCGATGGTGCCGTCCTCGGCGGCCGTGATGACCGGACGCAGGAGGGTGACGCCGGCTTCCTCCAGCCACACCTTCGACCACGAGGCCAGGTCGCGACCCGAGGCGGCGGCCAGCTCGGAGAGCAGGTCGTCCAGCGTGGCGTTGGCGTAGGAGTGCTTCGTCAGGTACTCGTGCAAGCCCGCGAAGAAGGCGTCGCGTCCCACATAGGAGACGAGCTGGCGCAGCACGGAGGCGCCCTTGGCGTAGGTGATGCCGTCGAAGTTGACCTCGACGTCGGCCAGGTCGCGGATCTCGGCAGTGATCGGGTGGGTCGTGGGCAGCTGATCCTGCTTGAGGCCCCAGTCCTTGCGGACCATGAAGCCCGTCCAGCCTTCGGTGTACTTGGTGGCCTCGGCCAGAGCCAGGTGGCTCATGAACTCGGCGAAAGACTCGTTGAGCCACAGGTCGTTCCACCACTTCATGGTGACCAGGTCGCCGAACCACATGTGTGCCAGCTCGTGGAGGATCGTGTTGGCGCGAGCCTCCATCTGAGCCTCGGTGGGACGCGTACGGAACACGTAGGCGTCGCGGAAGGTCACGCAGCCGGCGTTTTCCATGGCACCCGCGTTGTACTCGGGCACAAAGATCTGGTCGTACTTGGTGAAGGGGTAGGCGATGCCGTAGGCGCCCTCGAAGAACTCGAAGCCCTGACGGGTGATCTCGATGATCTCGTCGGCATCCAGGTGCTCGACGATCGACGCGCGGGCGTAGACGCCCAGGTCGATCGTGCGGCCGTCAGAGGAGGTCAGCGTGGCCGTTGTGCCCTCGTAGGGGCCGGCGACGATCGCGGT
>CATYYP010000273.1 GCA_958415245.1 Schaalia odontolytica
CATCAACTTGTAACCAATTGCGCAGTAAGTACGGCATAGTGACAGACTCTTTGGGGCGTTTGAACACGCGGTAAGTAAGCGCGTCTAACAGGACACACCCTCAAGTGTCTAGACGCCATATAAAACGGTTACAAGAAAGTAGCCTTTGTTCCGATTGGTTAGGTTGCGCACCCTATAGCCCCACGCATGTCCTTCGTCCCAGACTCCTCGACAACGCCGCCACCCCTCTCGAGCAGGCATCCCCCGACGCCTGCCACTGCCTCGTCGATTAGAATCCGACACATGAGTGCTCTCCCCTTCGTGTCCGACACCTTCGACCCGACTCGCTGGCGCGAGGTCGAGGGATTCGACTTCGCCGACATCACCTACCACCGCGGCATCTCGCGCGGCCCCGAAGCCGACGGCCGCCCCGAGGGCGCCGACATGCCCGTCGTGCGCATCGCCTTTGATCGCCCCGACATCCGCAACGCCTTCCGCCCCGGCACCGTCGACGAGCTGTACCGCGCGCTCGACCATGCGCGCCAGACGTCCTCGGTCGCGGCCGTCATCCTGACGGGCAACGGCCCCTCGGCGCGAGACGGCGGATACTCCTTCTGCTCCGGCGGCGACCAGAGGGTGCGAGGCCGCGACGGCTACCGTTACGAGGTCGAGGGCGCGGACCCCGAGGCTGCCACCGCCCAGCGCCGCGAGCAGATCGACCCCGCGCGCGCCGGGCGCCTGCACATCCTTGAGGTCCAGCGCATCATCCGCACGATGCCGAAGGTCGTCATCGCGGCCGTCCCCGGATGGGCTGCCGGCGGCGGTCACTCCCTCAACGTGGTCGCGGACCTGTCGGTCGCCTCCATTGAGCACGCGGCCTTCATGCAGACGGACGCGAACGTCGGCTCCTTCGACGCTGGCTACGGATCGGCACTCCTGGCCCGCCAGGCCGGGGATAAGCGGGCGCGTGAGATCTTCTTCCTCGCCGAGCGCTACGATGCCGAAACTGCCGAACGCTGGGGCGTCATCAACCGCGCCGTCCCCCACGCCGAGCTCGAGGAGACCGCCCTGGAGTGGGCCGCGACCATCGCGACGAAGTCCCCGCAGGCCATCCGCATGCTCAAGTTCGCCTTCAACCTGGCCGACGACGGCCTAGCCGGCCAGCAGGTCTTCGCGGGCGAGGCCACGCGCATGGCCTACATGACGGCCGAGGCGCAGGAGGGGCGCGACGCCTTCCTCGAGCACCGCGCCCCCCACTGGGAGGATTACCCCTACTACTACTGAGGCCCGTTTCCTCACCGACACTCAGCGACCCACGGGCCCGGGATCTCGCCGATCCCGGGCCCGTATCGCTCACGCAAGATAGACGCGCGCCTCCCATTCTCCAAGGGTTTCCGGGACTCCCCGGTCCCCCTCGGACAGGTCGCGGTTGGCCAGGAGGAGGTCCCCACTCACCCCGCGCACGGCCTCGCCGAGGGAGGCGGGCTGGGAGGAAAGGTTGACGAGGACGGTTGCTACGGCCTCGCCGAGCGTGCGCCTAAAGGCGAAGATCGCGGGCGAGGGGGTCTCGATGCGCTCAAACGAGCCGGCCGCGATGACGGGCAGCCCGTGGCGAATGTCCGCGAGCGCGCGGTAGTAGGCGTACACGGAGGACGGGTCGCCGACCTGGGAGGCCGCGTTGATGTCGCGATAGTTCGGGGTGACGCCTATCCACGGGGTGCCCTGCGTGAAGCCGGCGTTTTCGCTCGCGTCCCACTGGACGGGGGTGCGCGCGTTGTCGCGGCCGGTGAAAGCCAGCCCCTTCAGGACAGACTCGGGGCTCTCCCCCGACTCCACGGCCTCGCGGTAGTAGCGCAGCGCCTCGACGTCTCGGTAGTCGTCAATGCCCCCGAAGACGCTGTTGGTCATGCCGAGTTCCTCGCCCTGATACACGTAGGGCGTGCCGCGCAGCATGTGCAGGGCCGTAGCCAGGGCCGTTGCCGACTCGTAGCGGTATTCCTCGTCGCCGAAGCGGCTGACGGCGCGCGGCTGGTCGTGATTGTCCAGGTAGAGGCTGTTCCAGCCGACCTCGCCCTGGGCCTCCTGCCAGGCGCTCAGGCAGTCGGCGAGCTCACCGGGCCGAAGCGGGCGCGGGTGGAACTTCCCCGCTTCGAGGCCGAGGTCGACGTGGTCGAATTGGAAGACCATGTCGAGCTCACGCCGGGCAGGGTCCGTGAACAGCAGGACGTTGTCGCGGCGCACACCGGGGCACTCGCCAACCGTCATCGTACCGCTGCGACCCTCGAACACCTCGCGGCGCATCTCGGCGAGGTATTCGTGCAGGTGTGGGCCTTCGGAAAAGTGCGGGAAGCCCTCGCCCCACGCGCGCCCGGGGTAGACGACACCGTCGGGTAGGCCCGGGTCCTTCGAGATCAGGTTGATGACGTCCATGCGAAAACCGTCGACGCCTCGGTCGAGCCACCAGTTCATCATCTCGTAGACGGCCGCGCGAACCTGCGGGTTCTCCCAGTTCAGGTCGGGCTGCTTCTTGTGGAACAGGTGCAGGTAGTACTG
>CATYYP010000274.1 GCA_958415245.1 Schaalia odontolytica
GACGCACCCTGGGCACCGACTACGCCTCGTGGGCGCGCATCAACCTGGCGTGCGCACCCGATGTGGCCTCGCGGATCGTGGAGCGGGTCCTCGGCCTGCTGTAAGCGCTTCCTACACGATACGAGGCCGTGGCCAGGAACGGTGGTTATCCACCTCCCGGCCACGGCCTCGTTTGCTCTGTGCGTTCAGGCTTTGAGGGCCGCCTCGATGCCTGCGACCACGGTCTGGCGGGCGGCGGAGGCCGCCTCGATGACGGCGGTCGGATCCGTAGGCGCGTCGGCGAACGACAGGTCGGAGACGACCGACATTCCGGCGACGCGCACGCCCAGCGCGTGCAGGGTGATCGCCTCCATGACGGTCGACATGCCCACGCAGTCCACGCCCAGGCCCACGAGGATGCGGGTCTCGGCCATGGTCTGATACTCGGGGCCGCGCAGGATCGCGTAAGTACCCTCGCGCTGACAGACCCCGCGCAGCGCCTGCGTCATCTGGGCGTCCCACACGGCCGACACGTCCAGGAAGAGCGGCCCATCGAAAGGCGAGGTACCGCTGACGTTCACGTGGTCGGTGATCGCCATAACGTCGCCCAGGTTCCAGTCCTTCAGGCAACCATTAGCGTTCGTGAGGACCGCGCGGCTGATCCCTGCGGCACCCGCAGCTCGGCCAGGGCCGTGACGGGGCGGACGCCCAGCCCCTCGTACAGGTGCGTGCGGCCCGTGGCCACGAGGACCACTCCCCCACACGCCTCATAGGCGCGTAGCTCGCCACCATGACCGTCCGCAACCGGCGCGACGACGCCGGGGATGTCGCCCAGCGGCACGGTGGCCACGGGGGCTCCCCAGGCCTCGTCGAGAGCCTCGGCCAAGCCGGACCCGAGCACGACGAGTGCATCCGGGCGTCCCGCAAGAGAGGTGAGGACCCGGGCGCCGGCCTGGGCCTCGTCGTCGAGGAGGGCCTGGGGGAAGCGCGGGTCCTCGCCCGCACCCTCTGCGTAGGTGCGCGAGGGCAGCTTCTCCTGCGCGCGCACGCGGCCCGCGCTGGTCGCCCAGTAGCCGACGAAGCCGACGACCATCGCCAGGAGGATGCCGATGTTGGCGCCCGCCCAGTCACCCTCGCGGCCACCCAGGGGGCCGAGGAGGTAGCCCTGCCAGGACAGCCAGGAGGCGCTCGCGTTGACGACGAGGCCCCAGCCCACCAGCGAGCCGACGATCAGGGAGGCAACAGCACCCCAGTTCACCGAGCCGTAGCGGCCCGAGGGGGTGAAGAGCGAAGGCTCGTCGTAGTCCTTGCGGCGCAGCGCGATGTCCGCCAGCATGACGCCGCCCCACGCGGCGATGACGACGCCGAGGGTCGTGAGGAACGCCGTGAAGGGGGTCAGGAAGGAGTCCGCGAAGAACACGACGACGATCGTGCCGACCGTCATGATCGTGCCATCAATCGCGGTGGCGACCGGACGCGAGACAGGCACGCCCGTGGCCAGCAGCGACAGGCCCGAGGAGTAGATGTCCATGACGATGCCGCCGATCAGACCGAGGATCGCGACCAGTGCGAAGGGGATGAGGAACCAGGTGGGCAGCAGCGTGGTGAGCGCGCCGATCGGGTCGCCGCCGATGGCCTCGGAGAGAGACTCGTCGGCTGAGCCAACCAGGAGGATGCCGAAGAAGACGAGGATGACCGTGGGCAGCGCCGCGCCCACCGTCGTCCAGCCGACCACACCCTTCGTCGAGGCGGCGCGCGGCAGGTAGCGCGAGTAGTCAGCAGCCGCGTTAATCCAACCGAAGCCGAAGCCCACGAGGAGCATGCAGCCCGCACCCAGAACCGCGGTCAGGGGCGCCGAGGGGCGCGAGGAGAGGACCGCGAAGTTGATCGTCGGCGCGACCAGGACCAGGTAGACGATCGTCAGGGCCGCGGTGGCCCAGGTGATCCACGTCTGGACCTTCATGATCGCCTCAAAACCGAGGATGCCCGAACCCGCCGCCAGGACGACGACGAGGATCAGGGCGATGATCTGGGCGACAACGTGGTTGGTGAAGCCGAGCGCCCCCATGACCGTGGCCGTGGCCTGGACGGCCATGATCGCCAGGAAGGTCTCCCAGCCCACCGTCAGGATCCACGAGATCGCAGCGGAAATACGGTTGCCGTTGAAGCCGAAGGCCGCACGCGACAGGACCAGCGTCGGGGCGGAGCCGCGCTTACCGGCGATGGCGATGAGGCCGCAGACCAGGAAGGACAGGGCCACGCCGACGACGGACACGACGACCGCCTGGGCGAGGGAAAGCCCGAAGCCGAGGACCCACGAGCCCCACGAGATACCCAGGACCGAAATGTTCGCCGCGAACCACGGCATGAACAGGTCGGAGGGTTTTCCCTTGCGATCGGATTCGGGGATGACGTCCAGGCCGGCCATTTCGACGGCCAGAGCGCCCGATGACTGGGGTTCGCTCACGGTGTGCTCCTATGCGACGGAGATATTGTCAGAACGACGGAATCTTATCACACAGGTCACACGATCTGGCTC